>DATLOS010000181.1:0-4421 GCA_035536155.1 Elusimicrobiota bacterium | reverse complement strand
AGATCTTCCTGCGCTTCGACGCCTCCGAGCGCCAGGCCTCGGCGGACTACGCGAAGGCCGAGCGCCGCAGCCGCGAGGCCATGGCCAAGAAGGTCGCCGCGAAGATCCGCGAGGGCGTCGCCGCGTACTTCGAGAACCAGTAGCCGGGACTCTAAATCTTTACATCCCCGGCATCGGGGGGCCCTTTGCCGTAGCTCGGCCGCCCGAAGGGCCCAGAGGGGCGCGCGGCCCATTTCGCTACAGTGGGGCATGACCTCTCGACAAGCGGCAGCGGCTTTCCTCTCCATCGTTCTGGCGGTTCCCCCGGCCTCGGCCGCCTCCGTGGTCCGGCCATCGGCCGGCGCCGCGGCGCCTTCCGTCTTGGGACCGGTCGTCTCGGGGATGCCCTCCGCGGCGCTCGCCGCGCCGCTGGACCTCGGCCTTTCCGGGCTCTCGCTGCCCGCTCTCTCGATCGGACCCGACGCCGCCACCCCGGCGCCGCTTCCGGAAACGGCGCAGACGGCCCTCTCCGCCGCGGCCGTCGCGCCGGCGCTCGAGGCGCTCCCGAACCGGACCGCCGCCCCGGCGCGCGACGCCGAGGCCGCCCCCGCCCCGAAGGAGTCTTTCCCCGCCAAGGTCGCCCAGCTCGGCCGCGAGATCCGCGCCCGCGCGCCCGAGGCCTCCGCCCGAGCGCAGCAGGGCAGCGTCGCCGCCGCCGCCCAGTTCTCCGCCCTCACGGGAGAGCGCCTGGCCCATTCCGACGGGGACTCCGCCGCGGCTCCCGCCCCGGGCTCCCAGGACCCGCTGTCGGCGAGCCTCCTCGAGCCCTCGCTCTCCGACGCCGACAAGGAGCGCACCGGCGAGGTGAACCAGGCCGTGGTCGCGGCCGCGGCCTCCGCCCTGAGCGGGCTCATCCCCGGCGGCCCCGAGGTCGTCTCCCGGGGATCGACCGCGCGCATGACGCACTCCGGCCTGGAGCGCGACTACGACCTCACCGTCGTGCTGCCCGCTTCCTGGACCGGCGACGACGCCGCGCGCCTGCTCAGCCGCCCCACGCGCAAGCAGCGGCGAAAGGGGCAGATCAACGAGGTCCAAGCGTCCCTGCACGAGACCTTCTCCCGGACCGCCGCCGCCCTCTTCCCCGGCGCCTCGCCGATCGTGTTCGTCTCGAGGCGCAAGCCGATGGCGCGGCCCACGGAGACCCCGACGGGCGCCGGCGTGCGGTGGGATTCCAGCGCCTGGCTGATGACCATCGAGGCGACCGACGGCCGCACCGGCGACCGGCTGATCAAGGTCGACCTCCTGTTCACCAACGACGCGTACTACCTCAACGACTATCCCGCCAAGTTCGACCGCCAGCTCGCGGGCCTTCGCGAAGCGGCCGGGCCGGACTCGGCTGAGCGGACGATGCATCAGGTGCGCCTGGCCAAGCGCTTCTTCCGCGAGGTCCTGGGCTACTATAAGTACTTCCAGGGCGGCCCCTCGGGCGTGGGCGTGGAGCAGATGGTCCTCCAGTCCGCGGGGCTGCGCGAGGACGGCGTGACGCCGTCGGGCGAGGGCAGCCTGGAGAAGGTCTTCGCGAACGTCCTGCGCGCCGCCTACGACGACGCCGGCGCCCTGCGCGCCTGGCCCGAGGCCGCGAAGAACTGGCTGGTGCGCAACCCTTCCGGCGCCGGCGTCTCCAACTTCTCCAAGCTCCTCAGCCCCCGCGCCTGGAACGCGCTGGTCCGCTCGGCGCTCCGCTACTTCGAGCTGCGCGCGACGGGACGCCCCTTCGCCCTCGAGGCGCTCAAGCCCGGCAACGGCGGCGCGCCCCAGATCCGCCCGGCCGCCGCGCCGGCCCCGACGCCGAAGGCAATGGCCGCGGGCGACGAGACCGGCCGCCTCACGCTCGGCCTGCTCGAGCGCTTCACCGCGAGCGGCCCCGCCCCCTCCGCGCGCGGCGACGCCTTCCTCCTCGCGCAGGGAGCCAAGACCCTGCCCGCGGGCCTGACGGCGCCGTCCGGAGCCTCCGAAATCTCCTATGAAGGGGAGCCGCTGCCCGAACGGGGCATCCTCCAGCGCCGGGGCGGCGACGTGCTGCTCAAGCCCATGGACGACCCCAACGCGAAGCCCGTGCCGCTGCCGGCCGGCGCGGGGCGCGGCCTGCCCTCGGGCACCCTCGTCACCCTCGCCCGGACCGAGAAGACCTTGACCGTGACCCCGGTGGGCGCGCTGCCCCAGGACGTGACCGTGGGCCGCGTGGCCAAGCGCGGCGACGCCTGGGTGCTCGAGCCCCTGCTCGAGCTCAACGACCTGCCTCTCACGCTCTGGGGCGAGCTCCCCCTCAAGGCCGCGCAGACGCCCGTCGAAGGCCGCATCCTCGAGGCCTACGTCCATTCGGAGGGCGGCGCGCTCGCCGCCGTGCCGCTGGCCGACCTGGGCTCCGCGGTGACGCCCGAGGCGGTCGCCTTGGACAGCGCCCTGCGCCACGGCGCGCGCGCCTACTTCCCCGCCGACGTGATCCGCCAAATCGAGGCCCGCGTCCAGCGCGACGATCCCCACGCCGAGTTCGACCGCGCCCGCGAGCGGCTGCGCGACGCGGGCCGCCCGGCTCCCCTGGACCTCACCGACAAGCCCTTCTGGACCATGGACCCGCCCGGCGCCGGCGACTTGGACGACGCCTCCTACATCATCACCCACCCGGACGGCAGCGTGACCTGGTACCTGGCCACGGCGCTCATCGGCAGCTACGTCGGGCCGGGCACCCCGGCCTTCCGCCACGCCGCGCGCCAGGGCAACACCACCTACTCCATCGACAAGAACGGGACGCCGGAGTACCCGATGAACCACCCCGCGGTCTCCAAGTACGCGGCGAGCCTCCTGCCCGGCAAGCCCAGCCTGGCGATGATCACCACCATGCATTTCGACCGCGACAAGCGCCTGGTCCCGGAGAAGTCCTCCGTCGATCTCGGTCTCATCGAGGTCCGCGGCCGCTACACCTACGACGCGATCCGGGACGTCTGGGCGAAGAAGGCCCCGCCCGTCGAGCACCAGGACCAGATCGACCAGGCCCGCGCCCTCGCGGCCGCGCTCGGCGCCCAGGACGACGCCCGCGGCAAGCTCGAGATCGACATCCCGGAGACGTCCGCCCACAAGGGCGCCGACGGCCAGTGGAAGGTCCGGGTGGACCCCAAGGACGCGCTCCTCGACGAGGCCCACCACGTCGTGGAGGAGCTCAAGGTCTACGGCAACCGCGTGATCGCGCGCACCCTGGAGGACATCAGCCGCTCGGGCCGCGTCGAGCACTTGAGCCGGGTCCACCCGCCGCAGGACCCCCGGAGCAGCCGCGAGTACAACCTGCGCCGCCAGCTCGAGGCCATCGGCTTCCCCTGGCCCCCGGAGGAACCCCTCGCCGTCTACCTCAAGCGCGTGCGCGAGAGCCGCCTGAGCCCCCAGGCCAAGGAGCTCGCCCAGTTCCTGGCCCTGATATCGCGCAACAAGGCGGTCTACACGCCGCTCGATCTGGACGGCCACGAGGGCTTGGCCCTCCAGGCCGGCCAATACGACCACCCCTCCGCCGGCATCCGCCGCTTCGCGGACATGTACAACCTGGTGATCCTCGACGCCTACCTCAAGGGCCTGCCGGCCGACCGCGCCTACCGGGCCATGCTCCAGGATTTGAGCGACATGGGTTTCGCCGGCCTCGAAGAGTTCGCCCAGCACCTGAACGCGCGCGAGCGCGCCGCCGGCGAGATGGACCGCGAGGTCGAGCGCTTCATGTCCATCTACGAGCTCGCCCGCCCCGAGAACCAGAACCGCGGCCTGCGCGGCTACGTGCGCTACGTCGGGACCCGCGACGGCCGGGCCACCATCCAGCTCGAGGACCCGCGGGTCTCCGTGGAGCTGGACGGCCCGGAGGTCGAGAACCTCAAGCTCCTGCAGAAGGTGACCATCACCGTGCGCGGCGTGGACGTCGCCCGCATGAGCCTGGACTACACGCTCAAGCCCGGACCCGCGCCCCAACGCCGCGAGGACAACCGCGGCCGCAACGGCAACTCCGGAAAGAAGGGCCGAAAGCGGCGCCGCTGACCGAGGTCAGCGGCCCAGGATGCCCTTTAGCAGCTGATTAGCTCCCTGCTGGAGGAGCTTCTTTCCCGCGTCGACGGCCTGCTTCGGAAGCTGGGGCCTGACGACGGGGTTGTCGGGGGTGCCCGTGATCTTGAGGTCCGGGATAAACGGGACGTTGCGCACGTTGACGACCGCCAGCAGGTTCAAGCGATTCGTGGGCAGCTCGATCGTCCCGGTCGTGGAGGCGTTCGCGTCCGAGCCGCTCAGGCGGCTCTCGCGCAAGGCCATGGTCCCGCTGGAAAACGCATAGTCCCCGACGATGGAATCGTAGGCTAGATTATTGAAATCGGGGAAAACGTTGATGCCTTCGATGTGGCCGATTTTCTGAAGAA
>DATLOS010000180.1:0-2790 GCA_035536155.1 Elusimicrobiota bacterium | reverse complement strand
GCCCGGCGGCGAGGGCCTGGCCGTTGCTGGCCCAGGCCACCGACTCGACGCGGAGCGGGTGCGTGGCGAAGAGGAGCGCGGAGAAAACGGCTCCGGAGGTCCGACGCAGGATCTGGCGGCTCACTTCGAAGACGAGCGCCGCGTTGGCGGCGTGCAGCAGGAGCGAGACCAGATGGTAGCCGAACGGGCCGGGCCCGAAGGCGCGGTAGACGAAGTGCCAGAGCAGCCAGCCCAAGGGGCGATACTGCCCCATCAGGAAGGTCGTCGCCATCCAGCGGAGGTTCGCGGCGCCCAGGCCGTGGTGCATGGCGTTCTGGGCGAAGAGATAGGGATCGTCCCAGACGAAGCCGTTTCCCAGGATCGGCAGAAAGACTACGGCGGTAGCGGCGAAGACGAGGAGCGAGGCCTTTTTATCCTGATCCGTCACGCGCTGCGATTATAAACAATCGCCGGGTGCAATCCGGGCGTCGTTTTTCTTATAATTTCCGCAAGAATGGCCGAGAAAAAGTCGCCGAAGGCGCGCATCCTCCGCCTGATCGAGGGCTTCCCCAAGAAGCGCGTCCTGGTGCTGGGCGACCTGATGCTCGACGAGTTCATCCGCGGCAAGGTCCGCCGGATCTCCCCCGAGGCCCCCGTCCCCGTCGTGGCCGTCCACGACGAGTCGCACGCCCCCGGCGGAGCGGGCAACGTCTGCAGCAACATCGCCGCCCTGGGCGGCGCGGTGAGCGTCCTGAGCATCGTCGGCGGCGACCGCGCGGGCGAGGCGCTCGTCGCGGACCTCCAGGCCCGGCGCGTGGACCCGAGCGGCGTCATCCGCGACCCCGGGCGCATCACCACGCAGAAGTGCCGGGTGGTCGCGGAGCACCAGCAGGTGGTCCGCTTCGACCGGGATGCGAGCCCGGAGCTCTCGGCCCAGACCCAAACCCGCCTGCTCGACCGGCTGCGGCGACGGGTGTCCGAGGCCCACGCTTTGGTGCTTTCCGACTACGGGAAGGGAGTCGTCGCCCCGCGCGTGCTGACCGGAGCCATCGCCATCGCCCGGCGCGCCGGCATCCCCGTCCTCGTCGATCCCAAGGTGGAGCATTTCCTGCGCTACCGCGGCGTCGACTGCATCACGCCCAACCTGCAGGAGGCGTGGGGCGGGATGCGCCTCATCCCCTCCCACGACGACGAGGCCATCTACGCCCTGGGCCGCAAGATCGTGCGCACGCTGCGGGTGAAGTCCGTGCTGATCACGCGCGGCGAAAAGGGCATGACGCTCTTCTCCTCGAACGGCGGCGGCATCCGGCACATCCCGACCCGGGCGAAGGAAGTCTTCGACGTGACCGGCGCGGGCGACACGGTGATCAGCGTCATGGCCCTGGCCCTCGCCTCCGGCGCCAAGCCTTTCGACGCCGCGGTCCTGGCCAACCTGGCGGCGGGGATCGTGGTGGGAAAGCTCGGCACCGCCACGGTTTCCCCGGAAGAGCTTTCCAAGGCCGTGCGGGAGGACTGGGACCGATGAGCGGCGCGTTGGTCGTCATCCCCGCCCGGCTGGGCTCGACCCGGTTTCCGGCCAAGGTCCTGCGCGAGCTGGGCGGCGTGCCCGTCGTGGAGTGGTGCCGCCGTGCGGCGCTGCGCGCGGACGTCGGCCCCGTCGTGGTCGCGACGGAGAGCTCGGTGGTCGCTGGGCTCGTGGAGGGCCGGGGCGGCGCGGTCGTCATGACCTCCCCCTCCTGCGTCTCCGGCACCGACCGCGTGCACGAGGCGCTGCGTCTGGTGGAGCGGCGCTCCCGCCGGCGCTTTTCGCGGGTCATCAATCTCCAGGGCGACGAGCCTCTCATCCAAGCCTCCACCATCCGGAAGGTGGCCCGGCTCCTGGAGGACCGGGAAGTCGACATCGCCACGGCGGTGGTGCCGCTGGTCGGGACGGAGCGGGCCGCGGAGCCCAGCGTGGTCAAGGCCGCGGTCTCCCGGGACGGGCGCTGCCTCTACTTCTCCCGCTCCGCGATCCCCTACCCCGCGGGCGCGGACGGGGGATTTCTCCAGCACATCGGGATCTACGGCTTTCAGCGGGCGGCGCTCGAGCGCTTCGTGCGCCTGCCTCCCTCCCCCCTCGAGCTGCGCGAGAAGCTCGAGCAGCTGCGGGCGATGGAGGCGGGCATGTCGATTTTCGCGGCGAAGGTGGCCGACCGGACGGTGGCCATCGACGTGCCGGCGGATTTGAGGCGGGCGGCGGCGGTCTTGGCGGGGAGATAGGAGGGGTCATGGCGAAATACATCTTCGTGACGGGCGGCGTGGTAAGCTCCCTGGGCAAGGGCATCACGGCCTCGTCTTTGGCGAAGCTCATGCAGGGCCGCGGCCTCTCGGTCACCTGCCTCAAGTGCGACCCCTACATCAACGTCGACCCCGGCACGATGAACCCCTACCAGCACGGCGAGGTCTTCGTCACCGAGGACGGCGCCGAGACCGACCTCGACCTGGGCCATTACGAGCGCTTCTTGAACGTGGACATGCACCACACCAACAACTTCACGGCGGGGCAGGTCTACGAGACCGTGATCGCCAAGGAGCGCCGCGGCGAGTTCCTGGGCAACACCGTCCAGGTGATTCCTCACATCACCGACGAGATCAAGAGCCGCTTCCGCCTGGTGGCCAAGGGCAACGACGTGGTCATCGTCGAGATCGGCGGCACCGTGGGCGACATCGAGAGCCTCCCCTTCATCGAGGCGGCGCGCCAGCTCGGCCTCGAGCTGGGCAAGGACAACGTGCTCTACATCCACGTCACCTTGCTCCCCTACATCCGCGCCT
>DATLOS010000179.1:0-2861 GCA_035536155.1 Elusimicrobiota bacterium | reverse complement strand
CGCGGTAATCCACGGCCTTACTTTAGCCCGGCTCCCGCGGCGCCGCAAGGCGCGGCCGGGGGTCCGCAATTCGCTATCATGAGGGAACCTTTCCCGCCGGGCCGCGTATATATAGGCATGAAACCCGAGACCGAGCCTCCCGAGGAGGCGGCCGAGCCCTGGACGCCGCAGACCCGCGAGACCGCCGCTTTAAAGGAAGCGCTGGAGCGCGAGCACCTGGCCCAGCAAGAGGGGCTCTCGGCGCACTACGACCGGCCCGTCTCGGAGCGCGTGGCGTCGGGCCTGGCGGTCGAGGGCCTCGTCTTCCAGCACGTCCTGCGCGAGAAGGAGCAGGACCTCCTGGTATTTGCCGCGCCCAAGAACGACTCCCGCCTGCGCCCCGGCGCGCGCCTGCGCCTGAGCCAGGGCGACCCGCGCAAGCCCACCGCCAAGGTCGAGCTGGTCGACGACCGCTACGACGGCAAGAAGTACATCTTCCGGCTCTCCGGCGGCCCCGAGGACGCGACGGTGTTCGAGACGGCGGAACCCTGGGTCCTGGACGAGGACGTCTTCGATCTCCTCGATCTCCAGCTCGAGATCCTGGAAGGAGCGGAGAAAGCGGGGCTCGCCTCCTGGCTGGCCGGCTCCGAGTCCGCGCCGACGGCGGTGGAACGGCCCGACTCGCCCTTCGCCGCGGGCCTCTCGGATAGCGCGCTCGAGGCCTTCCGCGGCGCCCTGGCGACGAGCCCGCTTTTCGCGGTGCAGGGGCCGCCGGGCTCGGGCAAGACCCATCTCCTGGCGCGCTTGGCGCTCCACTACGCCGTGGTCGAGGACGCGCGGGTCCTGATCACGGCCGTCTCCCACCAGGCCATTCACCAGGCCTTGGCCGAGGTCTATTGGGTGGGCAAGCGCCTCTCGGGCGACGCGAATCTCGATCCGGAGATCCGCCGGGACGTGACCGATCTTCTGGCCGGAGGCTTCTTCAAGCTCGGGGCCTCGCGCGGCAACAACGAGGGCCTGCCCGCCGGCATCCAGCCGCGCCTGCGCGCGCCGTCCAAGCAGCGGCCGATCGTGGCGGGGGGGACCGTGTACTCGGCGACCCTGCACGCGGCGGGGAAGGGCCCGGGCTTCGACGTGGTCTTGTTCGACGAGGCGGGCCAGGCCCCGCTGATCCTGGCCCTGGGCGCGCGCCTGCTGGCGCCCAAGGTCGTCTACATCGGCGACGACGCCCAACTGCCGCCGGTCGTGGCCTCGCCCTCGGCCGAGGACCTGCCCGCGATCGCCCGGCGCTCCGCGCTCGGGCACATCCGCGCGCATTACGGCGACCCGCCCATGCTGGCCGAAACCCGGCGCTTGAACGCGGGGCTCTGCTCCGTGATCAGCGACTGCTTCTACGGCGGGGGCTTGGCGCCGACGCCCGAGGCGCAAACGCGGCGCTTCGCCCTCAAGCGCCCGCCGGCTCCGGCCTTCGCCCCGGTCTTCTCCCCGGACGAGCCCTTCGTCTTCGTCGACGTGCCCCACGCCGACGCCCGCTCCGCCTCCGAGCCCGAGGCGCGCTGGGCGGCGTCTATCGCGGCCGAGGCGGTGCGCTGCGGGCTCGCTCCCCAGGACCTGGGCGTGATCGCGCCCTACCGCGCCCAGTGCAACCGCATCCGCTTTCTCTTGGGAGGCGACCGCCGCCTCGCGGTGGCGACGGTGGAGCGCTTTCAGGGCCAGGAGCGGGAGATGGTGGTCGTCTCGCTCACCAGCTCGAACCCGCGCTATTTGGCCCGGCTCGCGGGCTTCCTCTTCTCGCCGAACCGCCTCAACGTGGCCATCAGCCGCGCGCGCACCAAGGCGATCGTCCTGGGCTCGGCCAAGGCCCTGCGCGCGGCCGCGGAGGCGGCGGAGGACTCGGACGCCGAGGGCTCGGAGGGGCTGCGGATCTTCCGCAAGCTCCTGGACCGGGCCTGCGTCGTCGACGGCTCCCGCGTGCCCGTTCCGCCGGACCCGGCCGCGTTCGCGCCGGCTCCCGCGGCCGCCCAGCCGGAGGCCGAGGCCTTCGAGCCGGGGACGGCGGTCGAGCACCCGGTCTACGGCCCGGGCGTGGTGGCCTCCAAGAATCTCGAGCTCATCGACGGGCGCAAGGAGTGGGTCAACGAGATCCGCTTCCAGGACGGCCGCGCGCGCTCGGTGATCCCGCGCCTGAGCAAGCCGCCGATGCGCCGCCTGGACTGATGCGGACCTATCTGGTCGACGGCAGCAACATGGTCCGGCGCGGCGCCTACGACCCGAGGTTCCCCGAGGTCGAGGAGGCGCGCACCGACGGGATACTC
Source organism: Elusimicrobiota bacterium (assembly GCA_035536155.1). Taxonomy (GTDB): domain Bacteria; phylum Elusimicrobiota; class Elusimicrobia; order UBA1565; family UBA1565; genus DATLOS01. The sequence continues at coordinate 567 of DATLOS010000179.1, read as the reverse complement.
TCCCGCTTGGGCGGCTTGGCGCGCCAGTTGGGCTCGAGCGTGCGCATCGAGATCTTCTTCGACGGCCCGCGCCGCCCGACGTATCCCGTCGAGCCGCCGCTCTTCATCCGCTTCCCGCCCGGGGGAAACGCGGACGACGCCATCCTGGGCGCGGCCCGGGCGGTCCTCGCCAAGGGCCGCGGGGTGATCGCGGTGACCGCGGACGGGGGCCTGGCGCGCGACCTGGAGTCGGAGGGCGCGCGGGTCATCTCTTTTTCCGAGTTCGAGGAGCGCCTGCGCTCCGGCCGCGCCTAATAGAGACAATACGCCGCCGACGCGGCGCTGGCAGGGTGATCCGGAGCGGCGCTGCGTCGGCGAGATCTTCGAGGGAGCTCTGCGCGTCCCTCGCTCCCAAGCATGCGCGGTTTCCGTGAACCGGCTGTTTCGGGGCCGTAAATATTGAGTAACGCGGCTCCGGAGGATATACTTCGGACGTGCGGCGCTTCTTCGACTTCCTCCTGAACTTCGCTTTGGCCGCGGTCGCCATCGGCTTCCTGGTCGCGATCGCCCGCCGCGACGGCTGGAAGT
>DATLOS010000178.1:0-8599 GCA_035536155.1 Elusimicrobiota bacterium | reverse complement strand
CCCGCGGCGGACCTGCGCCTCGGCGCGACCGACGAGGAGGCCGTCGCGGCCTTCACCCAGGAGCTCCACACCGCGGTCGCGGCCAAGTTCCCCGGCTACGCCTTCACCGTCCGGGACTACTACGCCTGGGTCAACTTCCTGCGCCACTTCACGCCGTCCCTCGGGATCAAGGAGGCCCTGCGCCAGGGCGCCGCCTACGTCTACGGCGACCGGTTGGAGTCCGAGGCCGAGCTCAAGGACTTCAAGACCCTCCTTGCCGACTCGGTGAAGAGGCTCGGCCTCGCCCAGCCCGAGCACGGCAAGGACGCGGCCAAGGCCGAGGAGCTGCGGCGCTTGGCCGAGCCCCCGCCGGACTTCGTCGAGGACGAGAGCTCCCCGTTCCAGCTCCCCCTCTCCGCCTTGGTGCCCGACCCGGTCCGCTCGGACCTGGTCCTGACGCCGACCACGCTGCGCCGCATCGAGGCCGGCCAGCAGGCCTTCGCCATGCGCGACTACGCGCTCCTCCTCGGCCCGCCGGCGACCACGAAGAGCGCGATCCCCAAGTACTTGGCCGCCCAGCACAAGATCCCCTACCTCGCGGTCACCATGCACCCGGGCATCGGGACCTTCGAGCTCGTCGGCGGCTACCGTCCCAAGGTGGTCGAGATCCGCTCGCTCGACGAGGCCCGGCGGATCGTGCGCGCCGCGCTCGCGGCCGCGCGCTCTCGAGACGAGTACTCCGAGCTCCTCGACTCCGCGGCCAAGGTCTACGGCGGCTCGGCCCTGGCCGACGTCCTGGGCAAGATCGAGCGGGACTTGGGCGGCCCGGACTCGCAGGAGCTCCGCCGGCGCCTGCTCACCTTGGCCCACGGCCTCGAGTACGGCGCGGCCTCGCTGGTCTGGCAGGACGGGTACCTGACCTACGCGCTCAAGCGCGACATCTGGATCAACTTCGAGGAGATCAACGCCGCGCCGACCGAGTCCCAAGAGTTTTTGAACGACTTCATGCGCACCCGCCGGCTCGTGGTCACGCAGAAGCTGGGCGAGCCCGAAGTCCTCTCCCCGAAGCCCGGCGGGCGCTTCATGCTCTGGGCCACCATGAACCCGGAGACCGACCCCAACCGCGAGGTCCTGGCCCAGACCCTCAAGAACCGCTGGCGGGTCAAGAACTTCGGCGCCCTGCCGGACGCGGAGCAGGCGGAGATCATCGAGAAGAAGTACGGCCTGCCCGCGGTCTGGTCCCTCGCCTTGGTCGAGAATTTCCACAAGGAGCTCCGCCGCCAGTCCGTCAGCCGGGTCATCGGCGGGCAGTGGCGCGACGGCTACGAGATCAACCTCCGGCATCTCCTCAAGGTCGCGCGGCGCTGGAAATATTTCATGGAGCAGGAGACGGAAGCGAAGGGCGTCCGGCCGGACCGGACCCGCCAGCTCTTCCTCCTCGCCCGCGAGGCGTACTCGGTCTACGGCGGGATGATGCGCCTGCCCAACGAGCGCGCGGGCCTCTTCACCATGCTCACCCAGGCGCTCAAGCTCGACGCGGCCGGGGTCCGGGACGCCGAGGCGCTCAAGACGCGGCCGGCGGTCATCGAGGACCTGGGCGACGAGATCCGGATCGGCGACGTGATCCTCCCCAAGGGCCGGGGCGGCCCCTTCGTCCCGACGCCCAACCGCGACTACCTCGAGGACCAGGGCGTGCGCGAGCGGCTCTACGAGTACGCCAAGGCCCTCGCCCTCGGCGAGCCCGTCCTCCTGATGGGCGAGTCGGCCGCGGGCAAGACCTCGGACCTCGAGTACCTCTTCTTCAAGCTCAACAAGAACCTGCGCTACCGCAACCTCGACTCGGACACCGCCATCGAGGAGGTGGTCGGCGGCTACGCCCCGGGCGAGCGGCGCGGCCAGTTCGTCTACCAGGAGGGCCTCCTGCCCCGAGCGATGGAGGAGAACTCGGGAGCCTTCCTCGACGAGTTCAACCTGAACCCGCTGGTGGAGTGGCTCAACACCGTGGTCGACGACGGCCGCCTCTACCTCCCGCACCGCATCGTCGACGGCCATCCCATGCTCGTGGCGGCCGCCAACCCGCCGGAGCCGCGCTACCCCGGCCGCGTCCTCCTCTCGCCCGCGACCCGCAGCCGCTACACCGAGCTCTGGGTGCCGCTCGACGCCTCCCCGGCCCGCCTCAAGGGCCTGATGCGGCATTGGCTCCGAGGCGGGACCATCTACGGGCTGCTGCTATTGGCCGCCCAGCTGTTCGCGTCGGGCGCGGGCTTGAACGCCCTTCCCGCGCGCGCCTTCGGCGTGAGCTTGCCCAACCCCATCGACTGGCTTCGCCGGCTGTTCGGGTCAAAAAAAAAAGCCCCTGAGGAGGGCGAGGAGCTAGCCCTTCCTCCCAGCCTCGAGGACCTCCTCAAGTCCCGGGGCATCGCCGAGGCGGAGTGGCCCAAGTACCGGGAGAAGGTGGCCCGGGTCCAGGCGCAGATGCGCATGGTCGGCTCCTCCGTGGCCCAGGACGCGGACCTCGAGTGGGTGCCCGGCGAGATCTGGGCGAAGTTCCTCGACAAGAAGACCGCCACCTATCCGCTCGAGAGCCTGATCACCCACTCCGAGGAGCAGCTCATCGGCGTGATCGACCACGAGAGCCTCCACCAGGAGGCCACGGTCCTCGACGAGCGCCTGCCCCTGGTGCGCAAGTACCTCGAGGACCCGCACAAGCACTTCCTCTGGAACGCCTTCGAGGACCCGCGCATCAACTCCCGCGGCGTCCACCGGCTGCCCGGCTCGGAGCGCTTCCTCCACGCGCTCTACGACCGCTACCTGCCGGAGGATCTGGTCTTGCCCGAGGGCGCCAAAGGGGAGAGCTCTCCCACGCCCGAGGGCGACGGCGGGACGGCGTTCAACCCCAAGTCGCTCGAGTTCCCCCACATCGAGTTCCTCTTCGCCGCGAACTATTACTGGCGCTACGGGAAGAAGCCGCCGCGCTTTCGCAACCGCTCGGCCGAGGAGGCCTTCGACAAGGCTCTGCCCGCCATCCCGGGCATATTCGGCGCCTTCCCTCGCGGGAACTCGCCGGCGCAGGAGGAGAAGCTCGCCTACACGCTCGACGCCCTGCGCCGCATCGATGAGAGCATCCTTCCTCTATATGAGCCGCTGATCAAGGAGTCGGAGCAAAAGCGGAGCAAAGGCAAGGGAAAGGGCAGCCCGAAGCCGAGCCAAGGAAGCGGAACGCCGCAGCCCGGGACCCCGCCTCCGCAGGGCAAGCCGCAGCAGAAGCCGGGAGGCCAGGGCGGGCAAGGCGAGCAAGGCGAGGCCAAACCCGGGGGAGAAGGCGATCAGCCGGCCGACCCCAAGGACTTGGCCCGCGCGCGGCGCGAGCTCCAGGACCAGGCGCGCGAGGGCGCCGAGGAGCTGGGCGGCAAGATCCGGAACAACCCCACCCGCCCGGCCGGCTCGCGAGATCGGGGCAAGGACACCGACAAGGGCAAGAAGCCGTCCGGTCCGGCGGCCGAGTCGCCGCAGAAGCCCGGAGACGCCGAGCCCGAGCCCCTGACTCTCGAGGACGTCGCGCAGACCCGGCGCGACCAGATCCTCAACCGCGAGGCCACGCCCTGGCAGCGGGCGTTCGAGCCGGTGGCGCACCTGTCGAACGTCATGGTGACCCACCTCGAGAACATCTTCCAGAAGAACTCCCGGCCCCGCGACGTCGGCTGGTGGAAGCGGGGCAAGCGCCCGGACGTGCGGCGCTACATGAAGCTCCAAGGCGAGGGCGCCGTGCGCGACGACGTCATGCTGCGCCGCGCCCAGAAGACCAAGCGCCGCTACAAGATCACCCTGCTCGTCGACGCCTCCGGGAGCGTGGCCAACGTCCGGACCGAGATCATCCGCACCGTCGTCCTCATGCTCGACGCCCTCTCGCGCCTGCAGATCGACGTCGAGGTGATCCTGTTCTCGAACGTGGCCCGCGTGGTCAAGGAGTTCAAGGAGCCCCTCTCCCCCGAGGCGAAGGAGCGCGTCGTCGCCGACCTTCAGGACCTCCTGGCCAACCTCGGAAACGGCAACACCTGGGACGCGGACGCCCTGACCCTCGCCGTCGAGCGCATCCGCAAGGAGGACGCGGAGAAGCGCTTCGTCTTCGTCGTGACCGACGGCGCCGGCAACGGCCCCTCGAACGTCGCCTCGGTGTTCCCCAAGGCCGACCAAGCCGGCGTCTACGTGATGGGCGTGGGCGTGGGCGCGGGGATGGCGTACGTGAAGTCGGTCTACCCGCGCCACGCGGTGCCGGACAGCCTCGAGGGCCTTCCCGCCCTGCTCAAGACGCGCCTCGAGGAGTACGTCTCCGGGATCGAGACGGCCGCCGGCGCCCAAGCCTCCGGAAAGGCGGTGCGCTGGTGGGCGGCGCTCCCCTCCCCCGCGGCGGCCGCGGCGCGGGCCGACGATTGGCTCCTGCGCGCGCGGGCGTGGGCGGCCCGCCTGCCGGGGCTCTGGATACTCCTCTTCGCGCTCACCGCCTCGGCGGCCTTCGCCATCATGCATGTCCTCGCGCCGCTCGCGCTTCCCGTCGCGGCCACCATCCTGCTCGCGGCGGCCATCGGCGCCGCGGCCGTCGCTTTGGGCCTCAAGGGCTACAACCACGCGGTGATGCCCCTGTTCGCGGCGCTGTTGGCCGTCTTGCTCTCCGGCGTTGTCTCAGGCTCCGAGCAGTTCGCTTGGGCGCTCGGATTGGGCGGCCTGAGCCTGGCCTTCGGGCGGGACTCCATCAAGGCTCTCTGGGCCCCGCTCCCCGCGGCCGTGAGCGAGCGCCTCCTCGCGGCGCGCCCCGATCTCTCCGCGCTCGCGGATCCTAAGCGGGCGCGGCGCCTGCGCTCCTGGGCCGGCGGCCTCGTCTCCATCGAGCCGATCCGCAAAGCGACGTTGGCGAGGATGGCCGGAAAGCCGGACGCGCTCCTCCTCCTGCCGATGCTGGAAATCCTGGGGACCCGCGACCCCAGCATCTGGGTCCGCTCCAAGGTGGGCGATCTCCTGGGAACTCTTCTGCCCGATTCCAAGGCGATCAAGCTTCTCAAGGAGCTCATTGCGGCCGACGTCATGCTCTCGGGCACCGCGGCCTATCTGGCCGGCAGGCTGCAAGAGGCCGAGCGCCAGCAGGCCGAGGCCGCCGAGCAGTCGCGCCGGCTCGACGAGCTGACCGCCTTGGCCCGCGCCGCGCCCGCCCAAACACCCCGCTCCGAGCTCCTCGCGCGCGCCCGGACCGCGCTCGAGGCGAGCCCCCAGGCCTCGCTCACCGAGCGCCTGCGCCGCGGCGCCCTGGGCGAGGCGATCCGCGCTCTAGAGGAGGCGCCCGACCCCGCCGCGTCGGCCATCGCGGCCAAGCGCCTCGAGGAGCTCCTGAACCCGGCCGGCGCCGCCTCGGCGCTCAACGCGCTGCCGATCGGCAACGTCCTGCGCGGGCTCTCCTGGCGCCAGGTCGCGATCGTCGCGGCCCTGCCCCTGTTTCTTGCCGCCCTCCTCGCCGCGCCCTTGTGGGCGGCGTATCTCCTCGCCGCGGCGTCGTCGATATTCTGGATGTGGCTGGGATTTCGCTACAGGAAAAGCGGCGCGGACCCGCTCCCCCTCGGCCTCGTCCTGATGGGCCTCCTGCCGCTGATCGCGCTCGCGAACATGAGCGCCGGCGTCCTGCCCTTTTTCTTCTTTATCGCGGCGCTCGTCGCCGCGAGCATCCTCCTCTTGATCCAGCGGCATCAGCGCGTCCCATTGGGGCTCGGATTGCGGTGGAAGCTCGGCAAGCTCCGGGCTCAGGCCGCGCTGGAGGCCTCGGGCCGCCCGGACGAGGACGTCCTGCTGCGCTGGGCGGACGAGCTGAGCGCCTTCCGTCCCGACGCCCTGCGCGCTTTGACCAGCATGTCGGAGGATTTCCAGGTCCAGCGACGCCTCACTCCGGCGCTCGAGGCCATGCTCGAGCTCCTGCGCGGCGAGGGGCCCGAGGAGCTGCGCGCAGCCGCGTCCGCCGCGATCGACAACCGGGCCCGGTTCACCCAAAAGGCGGAAGACGAGGCCCAGAAGGCCGCGGCCGCGCTTCGCGCCGCGGCGAGCCGGGAAGCCGAGCCGAGCCGCCTTCTCGCGGAGCGCGCCGACGCGTTCCTCGCGGGTCCCGCGCCGACGTCGTTGTCCTCCCGCCTGCGGCAGGCCGCGGTGCGCGAGGGGCTCGGCGCCCTGCGCGCGGCCGAGGCCTCGGGCGACCGCTCCGCCGCCGCGCTCGCGGCCGAGCGCCTCGAGCGCCAGCTCGAGGAGGCGGCCTCCCGCCGGCTGCCGTTCGCGCTGGCGCTTCACGCCCTGCCCTCGGCGCGCGACGTCTGGACGACGCTCCTGCCCGCCCTCGTCGCCGGCGCGATCATCCTGCTCTTCAACGCCGTCGCCCTGGGCCTCGGGCTATTGATCGCGCCCTTCTTCGCCGGAAGCTCGGGAACGTTTCTGATCGTGCTCGCCGCGTCGGGCTTCGCCGCGTTGACCGTGCCCGCGCGCGGCGCGACCACTTTGCTCCAGCGCGCGCGGATACTCCTTTTCTTCGGCCTGCTCTTCGGAAGCATGCAAGTCGCGATGCTCCGAGCCGGGCTCCCCCTCCTCGGCATGCTCGGGGCCGATATCTTCGCCCTTTCCGTCACCGGCCCCGCGGCCGACAAGAGGCTGCGCCAAAAGCTCGGCATCCTGCCTTGGGAGACGCTACGGGAGCTGGGCGAGGCGCGCGCGGGCGCAAGTCTCGACGGGCAGGGCGCCGGGTGGTGGGACGCCCTCGCCGGGACCGCCAAGGCCCGCCGACGCGCGCTCCGGGAGATGCTGCTCGAGCCCAAGGCGGCCCGCCGGCTCCTGCCCGCGGCGGCCATCCTGCTCGAGCGCGACGACCCCGGCACCAACGCCGAGCTCATCGCCCTCGCGACCGCGTGGGGCGACGGGGAATCGGAGGCGATCCTGCGCCCCGTCGCCCAGTCGCTGTTTCATTCCGCGAGAGCCGACGCGGAGCGCGCGCTCGACGATATCGCCCGCCGGCGCGAGGAGGCCGGCCGTCTCCAGAAGCTCGCCGACTCGGTCAAGGTCCCCGCTCCGGCCGCCGAGCCCGGCGTGCTGCTCGCGCGCGGCCGCGACGCGCTCGCCGCCATGGGCGAGCCGGCCACGCTCGCCGCGCGCCTGCGCAAGAGCGCCTTGAGCCGGGCCATCGAGGACGTCACCGCCGCCGGGGACGCCGACTCCCGCGCCGTGGCCGAGTCCCGTCTGCGCGAGCTCCTCGCGCCTCGAATGGCCCTGGCCCTGGCGGCCCTGCACGCCTTGCCGCCGGGCCCCTTCCCCGGCCCCTCGCTCGCGCGTCGCGCGAAGTCGGCGTTCGAGAATCATCTTCCCTTCTTCGCCGTGTACGCGCCGGTCGCGACGGGCGGGATCCTTTTCTACACCGTCGGGCTGGGCGCGGCGATCACGATCGCCGCGCCGCTGTTCATCGCATCGGTGGCCTCCTTCTTGATCTATTCCTTCTTGCGCCCCTTCCGGCATCCGCTGCCTTATATGGTCTCCCCCGAGCTCGAGCTGCGGGCGTCCACGGAGCTCCTCGCCCTGCCCCCGGACGTCCGGCGCTCGCTCGCCGCCGAGCTCGATCGCGCGATGCCCGCGACGTGGGGCAAGCAGAGCACCCGGAGCGTGCGCAACCCGCTGCAGTACCTGCTCCACGACCAGCACGCGCTGCGCCGGCTCGCCTGGAGGACGGCGTGGCCCCTGATGAAGCCGCGGCCGGTCCCGACGTCCAACCTTCTGGGCGCGCTCGTGCGGACGTACGCCAAGGCCGACTTCTCCCCGCGCCCCAAGCCGGACATGGCGGAGGAGATCGACTATCTCGCCCAGCTGGGCGAGCCGGGACGAGGGGAGCTGCGCGCGCTGGCCCAATCCGACCTCGACCGGGGCGCGCATTCCCGAGCCGCCGAGGCCCTCGCGCGGCTCGAGGGCGACCTCCCCGTCGAGCTCGAGGCCATGGCCGCGGCGATCCCCGAGCAGCCCGCCTCCTACGCCCCGCTCCTCGCGCGCGGGCGCGCCGCGCTCGCCGCGGAGCCCGTCGGCCTGCTCCAGCGCCTGCGCCATGGCGCGCTGTCGGCCGCCGTCGACGACCTCGAAGCCGAGCTCGCCGCCGGCCAGGACGGGGCCGCGGCCATCGCCGCCCGGCGCCTAGAGGAGCTTCTCGCCCCGCGAGCGGGGTTCTTCCTCGCCCTGCACGGCCTTCCGGGCCGCTCATTCCTGGCGAAAGCGGCGGCCCTGCCTTGGGAGCGATTGGCGACCTGGGCGGGCATGGCCGCGATGAGCCTGGCTTTCTTCCTGGGATATCCGGTGATCTACTCCAACCAGGCGCTGGTGATCGCGACGATGATAACCGCCGCCGTCGCCGCCGTCCTTCTCCGGCGCACTCGGTGGGGACTCCCGCTCCTATTCGCCAATGTCCTCGGCGTGATCTTCAGCATGATCAACTGGAGCCTCTTCCTCGCCCCGACCGCCGCGGCGATCATCTGCGTCGACTCGTGGGAGTTCCTCGGCGCGCAGTCCCTCGGGATGCTCGCGCGGCTCTGGAATCGCCAGCCGGCTATGCCGGCCAACGACG
>DATLOS010000177.1:0-8441 GCA_035536155.1 Elusimicrobiota bacterium | reverse complement strand
TTCGCCTCCATGCTCAAGGTCGACGGCCTGACGCCGTTTTTGGTCAGCGTCAAGGCCGCCGCTCCGGGCTACCCGTTCTACGGCCGCCTGGAGACCGACCCGCCCTCCGCCGCGGCCCTCTCCGACCCCATGTCCTGCCTGGTCGACCCGGAGATCGCGGCGCGGCGCCAGGTGCGCGTGGGGAGCGTGGTCGCCCTGGGCGGCGCGCGCCTGCGCGTGGCGGGAGTGCTCCTGCGCGAGCCGGACCGCTCGCTCTTCTCCTTCAACATGGCCCCGCGCGTCCTCGTCCCCGCGGCGGCCTTGGATAAGACCGGCCTGCTGCGCTTTGGGAGCCGCATCCGCCACGCCGAGCTCCTGGCCCTCCCCCCGGGCCCGGACCCCGAGCGCGAGGCCCGCGCCCTCAAGGACGAGCTGGAAAGGACGCTGGGCGATCCTTACCTCACCGTCACCGCCTATGGCGAGGCCCAGCCCAGCGTCCGGGAGACCTTGCGGCGGGTCTCCTCCTACTTCCTTCTCGTCGCGCTGGTGGGGCTCACCCTCGGCTGCGTGGGAATGGCGGCGAGCGTCTCCCTCTTCCTGCGCCGCCAGGCGGACTCCGCGGCGGTCTTGCGCTGCATGGGCTTGACCGGCCGCGAGGTCGCCCGCGTCTACGGAGCCCTCTGCCTCGCCGCCGGCGTCCAAGGCGGCGTCCTGGGCCTGCTCGCGGGCGGGCTCTTGAGCGCCTGGGGCCTCTCGCTGGCGCGCGAGCTCCTGCGCTTCGACTTCCCCGTGAGCCTAGCGCCCCAGCCGGCCTCCCTGGCCCGCGCCCTCGGCGCCGCCTGCGTCCTGGCCCTCGGGGTCAACGCCGCGAAGCTTCGCGCCGCCGCGCGGGTCCCCCCGGCCGCGGCCCTGCGCGAGAGCGCGGCCGACCTGCCGCCCAGCCGGGCCGCGACGATCCTGACCTTGCTCCTCGGCCTCGGCGCGCTGTTTTTGTACGCCTGGAGCCAGGGCGAGAGCCCGGAGGTGGCGCGGGGCTTCGCGCTGTCGCTGGCCGCCGCTTCCGGAGCGCTGGCCCTGCTCCTCGTGCTCCTCCTGCGCGCGCTCGGCGCCGCGCGGCCGCTCCTCGCGGCGCCGGAGGCCTTCGCGCTCCGCCACGCCGTCCTGGGGCTCTCCCGCCGGCCGGGCCGGACCTTGACCTTCCTCTTCACCCTCTCCTTGGGCGTGAGCCTGCTGGGCGCCCTGCAGACCGCCCACCACTGCCTCTCCCGGGAGATCCTCTCGGGCCGGGCCCAGAACGTCCCGGACCTATTCCTCATCGACGTGCAGAAGAGCCAGCGTCCGGCGGTGGAGACGCTGGTCCGCGGCGTCGCCTCGGCGGAGCCGGAGTTCGCCCCGCTCATCCGCGCGCGCCTGAGCGAGGTCAACGGCGCGGCCGTGGCCGGCGCCGACATGTCGACCCTGAACATGGAGGAGCGCAGCCGCCAGCGCCTTCGCACCCGCGAGTACAACCTGACCTACAAGGACGCGCTCAACGCGAGCGAGAAGGTGGTCGCCGGCGCCTTCTGGAAGCCCGGAGCCGAGGCCGCCCAGGCCAGCGTCGAGGAGGGTTTCGCGCGGCGCGCCGGAATCAAGCTCGGGGACCGCCTCACTTTCGACGTCCAGGGCCGCCCCGTCGAGGGCACGGTCACCTCCCTGCGCGAGGTCTCGTGGATGTCGATGAAGCCGAACTTCTTCGTGGTCATGCCGCCCGCGGCGCTTGGGGCCGCGCCGCAGACCTTGATCGCGTCCTTTCGGGTGCGCGAGCCCCGCAAGACCGCCTTGCTCGAGGAAGCCCTGGCCAAGGCCGCGCCCAACGTCTCCGTCATCGACGTGGGCCAGGTGCTGGCCAACGTCTCCCGGGTCACCGACACCCTGCTCAAGGCCCTGACCGTGCTGGCCTGGTTCTGCGTCGGCGCGGGGCTCCTCGTCCTGGCCGGGACCGCCGCGATGGGGCGCGCCGAGCGCCTCGAGGAGACCGCGATCTTGCGCGCGCTGGGGCTCGATTCCCGGGCCATCGCGCGGACCGAGCTCGCCTCCATGGGCGTGGTGTCGCTTTGCGCCTTCGCCGCGAGCGCCCTGGTGTCCACCGCCTTGGGGTGGGAGCTGGCGCGCTGGCTCGAAGTGGATTACTCCTTCGATCCCAAGGCCCTCGCCATCACGGCGCTGGCCTCGCTGCTGCCCATCCTGCTGGCCGCGGGTCAGCGGCGGGCTAGGGCCCAGCTGAGGACGTAGCCGCCCGCCAAGACGGCGGCGGCCAGGTAGAGGTAGCTTCCCGCGCTGGAGACGACGATCGCCAGCGTGGCCAGGAAGCCGAGGACGGGAATCAGGAGGCCGCCCGGGACGCGGAAGCCCCCCTCGGCGGCGCCGCCCCGCTTGCGCAAGAAATGGATCGCGGCGGTGGTGGAGAGGAACTGGACGGAGACCGCGACCGTGGTCAGGTGCGCGAGGCTCGACAACGGCACGAACATCGCCAAGGCCAAGGTGATCGCGGTCGAGAGAAGGATGGCCCGCGTCGCCGTGCCCCGGCGCGCGTCGCGCTCGGCCAGGCGCCGGGGGAGGTGCCCGTCCCGGGCGAGGGCCTCGAGGTAGCTCGGGGTGACGAGGGCCTGGCTCGAGGTCGTGCCCACGGCCGAGATCACCGCGCCCGCGGCCATGAGCGTGGCTCCCACGGGCCCGAGCATGATCTGCGCCGCCTCGGCCAGCGGCGCCTTGGACCCCGCGAGTCCCGGATGGACGCCCAGCGCCACGGCCTGGATCAAGGCGTAGAGAACCGTCGCCCCGGCCAAAGAGCCGATCACGGTCAAGGGGATGGTGCGCGTCGGCCGGTCCACGTCGCCCGCCGCGGCCCCGATCGCCTGGAAGCCCTTATAAGGGAAGAAGGTGAGAAGCGCCGCCTGGGCCAGGGCGGCGGGAGCGACCGCGCGCGGGTCCAAGGTCGACAGGACGAAGGAAGGCGGGACGAAGAAGATCAGCCCGGCCCCGACGAAGACCAGCAGCGGCAGCAGCTTGGCCGCGGTGAAGAATCCGATCACCCGGCCGGCGGTGCCCGCGCCGGCATAGGCGGCCAGGCCCATGGCCGCGATCACGGCCCCGGCGATCAGCTTGGTCCCGAGCGCCCCGGCAAGCGGCGCCCAGAAGAAGCCCGCGTACATGGAGATCGCGCTCGCCACCGCGGCCCAGGCGACCATCTGCGCGACCCAGCTCATCCAGCCCACCGCGAACGCCGTCCGCGGGCCGAAGGCGTCGCGGGCGTAGACGTAGGCCGCGCCGGGCTCGTTCCTGGCGTAGGTCGCGGCCTCGGCGAAGCACAAGCCCACCGTCATCAAGACGAGTCCGGTGACGGCGAAGGCGAGCACCGAGGCGCCGCCCGCGATGCCGGCCAGCTGGGCGGGGAAGAGGAAGATGCCGGCCCCGACGATCGAGTTGATCCCGTGCGCGAGCATGGTGACCAGGCCGAGCTTGCGGGAAGGCGGCTGCGGAGCGGGTGGAGCGCCGGGCTCCGCCCCGGCAGCGGGGCCGTCGGAGGCCGCGAGAAGCGAGGGGCCGGAGAGGCCCGCCCGCGCGGCGACGGCGGCGCCTTCGGGGACCTCGCCCGGATCGGCGGGGCGCCCCAAGGCCGCTGCGGCGCGATCGAGGCGCGCGGCCCAACGGACGTGGTTTTCGCGGGAGAGCGCGGCCCGGTAGCGCTCCGAATAAGCGTCGAGCGCGGCGCGGCGAGCGTCGCTGAGGCCCGCTCGCGCGAGCGGCTGCTCCAAAGCGCTCACGCCTCGAGCGAGGGCGGCCGCCGCCGGCGACTCCGCCTGCGCGCGCGCCAGCTCGGCGGGCGCGGGAAGCGCCTCCAGGAGCGCCGCGGCCGCGGCTTCCGGCTCCAGCCCTGCGGGCGCGGCCGGAAGCTCGGGCGCGCCCGCGTCGAGCCCCGGGACCGGAAGGAGCGCCGGCGCGTCGGCGCCCGGCGCCCCGAGCCCGGCCGGGAGAGAGGGGCCCACGGCGCGCGCGCCCGAGCCCGCGCGGACCGACATTTGGGCCCCCCGCGCGGCGGTCGCGAGCAGGAGGACGAGCCCGGCGGCCAGGAGCCTCATGGTCCCATGGTAGCGAAAGCCCCCTCGCGAGACCCCGGGCCGTTGGTCCCAGGCCCGCCTCCGCAATGGACCTCGGCCCCGCTGGGCCCGGCTCTGCGCCATTGCGATTTTTTCCGCGCCGGGCCATACTCCTGACGCGGCATGAAACCGCTCGTTCTAGTCGTCGACGAGGACGCCGGCTGGCGCGGGCTCGCGTCGAGCATCCTGGAGCCGGAGTTCCGCGTCCTCTGCCTGCCCTCGGCGTCGGAGGCCATGGAGGCCTGCTGGACCGAGGCCCCCCGCGTCCTGCTCTGCGACATCGCCCTGGCGAACAGCCCGGGCATCGAGATGCTGCGCCGCCTGCAGGAGGACCCTCGCCGCCACGGGATCGCGGTCGTCCTCTCCACCGACAACGCGAAGCTCGCCCAGCAGCCCGCCGACGCCTTCCCCCCGATCGTCCGCGCGGTCCTGCGCAAGCCCTGCCCGCAGAAGGACCTTCTCGACGCGGTGCGCGCCGCCGCGGCGGGGCGCAAGCCCGACGGGGCCCCCTCCGGAAAGCGGGAATACAAGGTCGTCATCGCCGACGACCAGGGCAATTTCCTCCAGTTCCTCGACCTCGTCATCAAGCAGCTGGGCGACGGCTCGCGCAGCGTCGTCTACCACAAGGCGCGCAACGGGACGGAGGCGCTCGAGCTGGCCCGCCGCCACAAGCCCGATCTCATCGTCTCCGACATGATGATGCCGGGCATGACCGGCGTCGAGTTCCTCCGGGAGTTGGGCAAGGAGCCCGGGCTCAAGAAGATCCCGAGCATCCTGATGACCGCCAACCGCATGCCGCCGCAGCAGAAGGACGTCCTCCTGCGGGACATCCCGGCGCTCAAGTACATCCTGGAGAAGCCCTGCTCCCTCGACGTCGTGCGGGCCGCGATGGAGACCTTGCTGCGGGAGAACGAATGAAGCCGCGAGCCCTGGTGGTCGAGGACGACCGCGTCGTCGCGGACACCATCAAGGTGCTCCTGCAGAGCGAAGGCCTTCAGGCCACTTTGGCCGGCAACGCCGACGCCGCCCTGGCCGCGCTGGGCGGCGCCCAGTTCGACCTTCTGGTGCTGGACGTGACTCTTCCGGGCTTCTCCGGAATCCAGCTTTGCCAGCACCTCAAGAAGCAGCCCGAGACGGCCGCGACCCCGGTGATGATGGTCACCAGCATGGCCCGCGACGGCGACAAGGTGCGGGGCCTCGACGCCGGCGCCGACGACTACATCACCAAGCCCTTCTCCTCGGACGAGTTCCGCGCGCGGGTGCGCGCGCTCCTGCGCCGGTCGCAGGGCGGCGGCGCCGCCGAGAGGGTCTGGTCGGCCAAGGACATCCTGCTCTACGAGGAGAGAAACGAGGTCAAGGTGAAGGGCAAGCCCGTCTCCTTGAGCCCGAAGGAATTCGAGCTGCTGGCACTTTTCTTGAAGAAGAAAGGCCGCGTGCTCACCCGGGATTTCCTGCGCGAGGCGGTCTGGGGCCCCGACAGCCTGACCACCAGCCACACCATCGTGGTCTGCGTGGCGGGCCTGCGCGACAAGCTCGGGCCCTTGGGCAAGTTCATCGTCCCCATCACCGGCAAGGGCTACAAGTTCGACGACGAGGCCTAAAATCGCGCCGGGGAGCCGCGCCGCGGCGGCTCCCCGGCGTCTTATTCGCGCCTCAGCAACTGCCGGGCACGAAGGTGGTCGAGGTCGCGGCGCAGTACGAGCCCGTGTTCTGATCCCAGGGGCCGAGGTACTGGCTCTTGACGTAGACCAGGTCCCCGTAGACCAGGTTGGTCACGCTGAGCGCGGGCAGCGTCTCGCCCCACCTCGTCGCGACCTTGTCGTTGTGCTGGACGCCCCTGTTCTCCGCGGCGGTCAGGTTGCCGCTGTAGACCTTCTCCTTCGACTGGAACCAGTTGTAGCACTGGCACGCCGCGTCGGCCCGGGCCAACGCTCCGCTCAAGACGACGAGCGCGATAAGCAGTCTCTTCATGGTACGGTCCTCCTTCGTTTGCGTCATCTAGGTTCATCCGAACCTCGCTTCAGTCTAGCCGCGGACGTTTGGGTCCGCGTCAGGAGCCGATCAGGCTTCGATCAGCCCTTCGGGAGCAGCCCGCCCGAGGCCGGCGGCTCGCACGCCACCGCTCCCTGCGGATGCCTGTCCGAGGCCGGGACCGGAATGGTCGAGATCGCGCGCTGATCGCCGTTGAAGCCGATCCGCGCCGCGAGCCTCTCCACGTTGGCCGTGGCGTCGGCCGCGGTCCTGCCGGGCGCGGCGATCCCGCCTTTGGCCTTGCACGAGGCCAGAAACGACCCGACCGCCCCGCTCGCGTTCGCGCTTCCCTGGGAAGCGGCCGCGAGCAACAGCGCGCCCAGCACCGGCAGCGTCACTTGCTTCTTCATTGGATTCCCCCGTGCGACATGCGGCCAGTGTAGCGGGGCGCGCGTCGAGGCGGGTCAGGGGCCGGTCAGCGGCCGATCAGGAGGGCGGGGGCTAGGCGGGGTCCTGCACCGAGATGTTGATCGCGCAGGCGGGAGCCGTGCCGGAGATCGTCACGGTCACCTTCTGCCCGTTGACCTCGGTCGGAAAGCAGGCGGACGCCGAGCCCGGGGCGCAGGTGGAGGCTCCGACGCTGGTGCCTTCGAGGCAGCGGAGCACCTTGCTCTCGGCCGCCTTGGCGGTGAAGCGGTTGAGCTGCTGGGACGAGACCTTCCCCACGACCGTCGCCCGGCCCAGGGCCAGCTCCATGACCAGGCCCGCGATCACCGCGAACAGCATGACCATGACCACGGTCTGGACGAGGAAGAGGCCCCGCCGGCTCTTGATCCTCTTCATAGAGCCGCCAGGGCGCCGCGGATGCTGGCCTGCGCGTTGTAGGAGGCCGACAGGGGCGGGGCGTTCGCCGGCTTCAGGCTCACGACGTAGCTCGCCTGGACGGTGTTCCCGTCGATCCGGGTAAACAGCGGGGCCACGGTCAGCGCGCCGCCGCCCGCCACCAAGGTCCGGGTCGCGCGCGCGGCGTCCTCGCCGCAGGCGATCGTCGGCATCGGCCAAGGCCCTTGGTAGAGCTCCAGCGCCTGGCTCGAGTCGACGCAGAGATACGCGTAGGTCGGGCTCGGTCCGGCCGGCGGCGGGAGCATCGCGCTGACCCCGTCGGCGGGATCGACGTTGATCCCGACGAGAAGGGCCGCGCCCCCCGTCCCCGACGCGGGCTGGACGATGACGGTCGCCTGGTCCATCGCGGAGCGGAACGTCTGTCCCAGCAGGGTCGCGTTATTGCCCAGCGCGGTGCGGCCGAGCATGCTGGTTTCGCCCTGCGCCACGGTCTGCTGAAACGAGCCCAGGGCCGTCGCCACGAGGCCGAAGATCGCCATCGCCGTCATCAGCTCGACCAAGGAAAATCCCCGGCTCGCGCGGCTCATGGCTGCACCCCCATCCACGCCATCTGCGCGCTGACCGTGCGCAGGCCCGTCGTCGGGTCCACGGCCACCGTGTAGCCGAGCTTGCCCAGGTAAGGCGCGCTCCGCACGGCCGACGGCAGGAGGAACGTCGCGTCGTGGGACGCCGTCTCGTCGAGCGCCCAGCCCGCCGGGCAGTCCGCCGGCTTGGTCGGATCCTTCAGATTCCAGCAGCCCCCCGGGGCGAAGGACTTGGTCGCGTCCGACGTGTCCGCGCTGACGTAGTTTCCCAGGCTCTGCAGAAGCTGGTCCACCGAGAGGAGGGCCTGCTCCTTGACCTGAAGGTTCGCGGACTGGCCGTTGCCCGTGAGCATCGAGCCCGCGACGGCCGAGACCGCGACGGACAGGAGGAGGACCGAGACCATCACTTCGGCCATCAAGCTCCCCCGCTCGCCCAGCGCCCTCACGGCCGCTCCTTGGGGCAGGGGACGGCCGGGTTCAGGAGCCCGCGGGCCGCCTCCGTGAGCGGGGAAAGCTGCCCGCTCTCCGCGTCGTAGCCGAAGGCGATCGGGCCGGAGGCGCCGCGCGCGCTCCACTGGAGCACCGTCCCGGAGCCGCTGAAGGAGACCATGAGGCCTCCCCCGGCGACGGCGCCCAGCGTCTCGCCGCAGGCGGGAAGCAGCATATCCAGGGCCGGCGTCCAGGCCACCCGCTCGGGTGCCGCCACCATCCGCGCCGGCAGGGGGCCGGGGGCGTCCCGCAGCCCGTGCATGCCGCGCACATACTCGTCCACGGTCCCCGCGCCGTAGCCCAGCGCCAGGGACGCCCCGACGAAAACCGCCGCCAGCAGGAGCCGCAGGAACCAGTCCGCCGCGCTCGTTTCCCTTTCCATGATCGCCTCCATGTCCTTCCCCATCAGCATAACCGGGCGCGGTTTCGGCCGGGTCAG
>DATLOS010000176.1:0-7345 GCA_035536155.1 Elusimicrobiota bacterium | reverse complement strand
GTACTTGAGGGTCAGGCGGAGGACGCGAGTCGCGCCCGCCTGCTCCTCGGCGACGTCGGCGATGAAGCCCTCGTCCTTGAGGATGCGCGCGATCTCGACCTTGAGGCCGGACGACGGCACATCGACGCGGTCTTTCAGCTTCGTGTTCGCGTTGCGGATGCGGGTGATGAAATCCGAAATGGTGTCCATGCTCAGCTCCTACCAGGAAGACTTCTTGACGCCCGGAATCTGCCCCTGGTGCGCCATCTTGCGGAAGCAGATCCTGCACAGCCCGAAGTCGCGCATGTAGGAGCGCGGCCGGCCGCAGAGCTGGCAGCGGTTCCGGTAGCGCACCGCGAACTTCTGCGGCTTCTTGAGTTTTGCGACCCACGCTATGGTAGCCATTCGAGTATCCTCAGGACTTCTTGTCCGCGTCGTGCTTGCGGAAGGGCATCCCCATGCGGCTGAGGAGCTCCATGCCGGCCTTGTCGTCGCCGGCGTTCGTGACGAAGGTGATGTTCAAGCCCCGGGGCTTCTGCGTCTTCTCCAGGTTGAGCTCGGGGAACACCAGGTGCTCCTTGAGGCCGAGGTTGAAGTTCCCCCGCCCGTCGAAGCCCCGGCGCTCGATCCCGCGGAAGTCGCGGATACGCGGCACCGCCGTGGTGATGAGCCGGTCCATGAACTCGTACATCCGGTCGCCGCGCAGGGTCACGCGCAGGCCGATGGGCATGCCCTGGCGCAGCTTGAAGTTCGAGATCGACTTCTTCGCGCGCCGCACCTGGGGGAGCTGGCCGGCGATCTGGGCGAGCTCCTCGCGGGCGGAGTCCAGCGCCTGGATGTTGTCCTTGGCCTCGGACACGCCGATGTTGATGACGATCTTGACGAGCTTGGGCGCCTGGTGCGGATTGGTGTAGCCCAGCTCCTTCATCATCTCGGGGACCACTTCCTTGTGGTACATGGTCTTGAAGCGCGGCGGCGCGGCCGGCTTCTCGACGATGCCCTCGGTGGTCAGGCCCTTGACCGCGGTCGTCGGCTTCGCGCCGCCGACGGTCTTCTGCGCCGGGGCCGGCTTCTTCTCTTTCTTCTCTTCCTTCTCTGCCATGGTCGCTTACGCTCTCTAGAGGATGACTTCCGAGCACTTGCGGCAGGACCGCACGCGCTCGCCGGTCTGAAGCTTTCCCAGCTTCGGCCGGATCGGCTGCTCGCACTTGGGGCACACGAGCATCACCTTGGAAATGTGGATGGGAGACTCCCGCTTCTGGATGCCTCCGGGTTCCGACTGGCGCGGCTTGACGTGCTTGGTGGTGATGCCGACCTTCGCCACCAGCACGCGCCCGTCCTCGGGGTACACCTTGAGGACCTCGCCCTTCTTTCCCTTGTCCCGCCCGCTGAGGACGAGGACCGTGTCTTTCTTGCGGATCTTGTGCTTGATCATGTCACACCACTTCCGGAGCCAACGAGATGATTTTGAGATACTCCTTGTCGCGCAGCTCGCGCGCCACGGGACCGAAGACGCGGGTGCCCTTGGGCTCGCCCTGGTCGTCGATGATGCAGGCGGCGTTGTCGTCGAAGCGCACGTAGGAGCCGTCCTTGCGGTGGTGCTGGCGGCGCACGCGCACGACCAGCGCCTTCACCACGTCGCCCTTCTTGATGGCGCCGTGCGGGATCGCGTCGCGGACCGAGCAGACGATGATGTCGCCCAGGTTCGCGTACTTCCTATGGCTGCCCCCCAGGACCTTGAAGCACTGAAGCTTGCGGGCCCCGGAGTTGTCCGCCACGTTGAGGATCGAGCGCAGCTGGATCATGCCTTCCCCCCTTCGGCCGGAGTCTCCAGGGAGACCCGGGGGGCGGCCTTCACGACGCGCACCAGGCGCCAGCGCTTCAGCTTCGAGAGCGGGCGCGTGCCCATGACCTCGACCAGGTCGCCGAGGCGGGACTCGTTGGCTTCGTCATGGACGTAGAATCTCGACCGTTTGCGGATCACCTTCTCATACTTCGGATGGCGAACCTGGCGCTGGACGCTGACGACGCGCGTCTTGTCGGCCTTGTCGGACACGACCACCCCGGTGAAGATGTGGCGGCGCGCCCGGGCGTCCTTCTCGTTATCGACGGTAGCGGTAGGCATGGCTTATTTCCCCTGAAGCTCTTTGGAGCGGATCCAGGTCTGCACGCGCGCGATGTCCTTACGCACGCCGCGCAGCTCCATGGGGTTCTCCAGCGGCGTCACGCGATGCTTGAAGCGGAGCTTGAACTGCTTCTCGCGCAGCTGCGCGAGTTCCGAGCGCAGCTCGTTGACGGTAAGATTTTTCTTGGCGTCCTTGTCTTTGTTCTTCATTTTAGTTGTGCCGGCTGACGAACTTCGTGCGGATCGGAAGCTTGTAGGACGCGAGGCCGAGCGCCTGCTTGGCCAAGTCCTCGGTGAGGCCTTCCACCTCGAACAGGATGCGGCCCGGCTTGACCACCGCCGCCCAATGATCCGGCGCGCCCTTTCCCTTGCCCATGCGGGTCTCGGCGGGGTGCTTGGTGATGGCTTTGTCCGGGAAGATGCGGATCCAGAGCTTGCCGCCCTTCTTCATGTAGCGGGTGATGGCGACGCGGCTCGCCTCGATCTGTCGGGCGGTGATCCACTTCGGCTCGAGCGCCTTGAGAGCGTACTCGCCGAAGGCGATCTCCGCGCCCCGCTTGGTCACGCCCTTGATGCGGGGGTGGCTGTGGGGCTTGCGGTACTTGACGCGCTTGGGCATCAACATGGTCTTACTCCTTGTCCTCGCCCTCGGGCGTTCCCATGCCCTCGAGCTGGGCCAGCGCGGAGGCCGGGAGCTCCGGCATCTGCGAGTAGTCCTTCTCCTCGCCGGAGCGCTCGGGACGCGCCGGGGCCTGGGCCTGCGCCGCGACCGCGGCCGCCTCGGCCGGGACCGGCTGCTGGAGCGCCGGGGCCATCCCGGCCTCCTGCTCCTTGCGGGCCTGCGCCATGAGCTCCTTGGGGCTCTTGGCGAAGAACTGCTTCTTGAAGATCCAGACCTTCACGCCGATCAGGCCCATCGTCGTGTGGGCCTCGGTCAGGCCGTAGTCGATGTCGGCGCAGAACGTGTGCAGCGGCACCCGGCCCTCGCGCGCCCACTCGCGGCGGGCGATCTCGGAGCCGCCCAGGCGGCCCTTCGCCTGGACCTTGATGCCCAGGGCGCCGGCCTGCATGGTGCGCTCCATCGCCCGGCGGATCGCGCGGCGGTGCGCGATACGGCGCTCGAGCTGCATGGCGATCGCCTCGCCGACGAGGCGGGCGTCGAGCTCGGGCTCCTTGATCTCCATGACGTTGATGAAGGTCTTGCGCTTGGTCAGTCCCTCGATCTGGGCGCGCACGGCCTCGATGTCCGCGCCGCGCTTGCCGATGACGACGCCGGGCCTAGCGGTGTGGATGTTCACGCGCAGATAGGAGCCGGCGCGCTCGATGCCGATCCAGCTGACCGCGGCCATGCGGAAGCGCTCTTTGACCAGCTGGCGGATCTTGAAATCCTCTCCGATGAGGGCGGGCGTCTCCCGCGTCGAGAACCACTTGGATTCCCAGTCCTGGATGTAGCCCAGGCGGACGGACTTGGGGTGGATTTTGTGTCCCATGCTATTTCCTCTCGTCGGAGACGACCATCGTCAGGTGGCAGACCTTGCGCTTGAAGGTGTAGGCCCGGCCCTGCGGCGCGGGGAGCACCCGCTTCATGTTCTGCATGGGACCCTGTCCCACCCAGGCGGCTTTCACGTACATGGCGGCCGGGTCGAGCTTTTTGCCCGCCTTGACCTGGAGGTTCGCGGCGGCGGACTTGAGCGCCTTGACCACGATGACCGTGGACTTGCGCGGGATCAGAGGGAGAAGATCCTGCGCCCGGGCGACGGACTTGCCGCGGATCTGCGTCAGGACCTGCGCGACCTTGCGCGTGCCGAACCTTTGGAATCGTGCGTATGCGGTGGCTTCCATGTGGATACCCTTTTAAGTGAGCTCGTTGGCTTCTTTCGTGTGGGACTGTCCGTGACCCTTGAAGAAGCGGGTGAAGGAGAACTCGCCGAGCTTGTGCCCGACCATGTGCTCCGAGATGTAGATCGGCAGCCACTTGCGGCCGTTGTGCACCTCGAAGGTGTGGCCGACGAACTCCGGCTTGATGGTGCAGGAGCGGCACCACACCTTGATCTTCTTCTTCTCGCCCGCGGCGTTCGCCTTCTCGACCTTCTCGAGGAGGTTCGCGTCCACGTACGGCCCTTTCTTAGTCGATCGCCCCATAAATCTCTCCTTACCCCTGCTGGCCCTTGCGCCGGTCCTGTACGATCATCCAGCCCCAGATCTTGCTCTTCGTCCGCGTCTTCAAGCCCTTGGCGAGCTGGTTCCACGGAGACTTCGGGTGGTTGCCGCCCTTCGACTTGCCGCGGCCGCCGCCCATCGGGTGGTCCACGGCGTTCATCGCGCCGCCGCGCACCGTCGGCCGCTCGCCGCGATGGCGCGTGCGCCCGGCCTTGCCGAAGGTGATGGTGTTGTGCTCGATGTTCGAGACCTGGCCGAGCGTCGCGTAGCAGCGGCGCAGGACCAGCCGGATCTCGCCCGAGGGCAGCTTGATCTGGGCGTAGTCGCCGTCCTTGCTCATGAGCTGCGCCTGGGAGCCCGCCGAGCGCGCCATCTGCGCGCCCTTGCCGGGCTGCAGCTCGATGGCGTGGATGAAGGAGCCGTCCGGGATCTTGTCGATCGGGAGCGCGTTGCCCACCTTGATCTCCGACTCGGGGCCGGAGGCGATGGTGTCGCCGACCTTGAGGCCGATCGGGTGCAGGATGTAGCGCTTCTCGCCGTCCGCGTAGTGGATCAGGCAGATGCGGGCGGAGCGGTTCGGATCGTACTCCATGGTCGCGACCTTGCCGGGGACGCCGATCTTGTCGCGCTTGAAGTCGATGATGCGGTACGCGCGCTTGGCGCCGCCGCCGATGTGCCGGACCATGATCATGCCGGTGTTGTTGCGGCCGCCGGTCTTGCGCAGGCCCTTGGTCAGGCTCTTCTCGGGCTTCGTCGCGGTGAGCTCCGAGAAGTCCGCCATCGTCATGTGGCGGCGGGACGGGGTGTACGGCCTAAAGCTCTTGACGGGCATAGTGTTTCCTCTGCTAGGACGACTGCTCCACCAGGTCGATCGTGTTGCCTTCCTTCAGCGTCACGAACGCCTTCTTCCAGTCCGAGCGGTAGCCTTCGTGCTTTCCGAACCGGCGGAACTTGCCCGGAACGGAGCTGGTGCGCACGCGGGTCACCGTGACCTTGAAAGCCTCCTCGATCGCCTTCTTGATGTCGGTCTTGGAGGACTTCTTGGCCACCTCGAACACGTACTGGTTGCTCTTTTCTTTGAGGATCGTGCTCCGCTCGGTCATCACCGGCCGGATCACGTGCTCGTAGGGGTTGAATTCGGTGGTCATGTTAGTTCCACTGCGCCGGGAGCTTCTCCAGCGCGGCCTTGGTGATGATGATGTTCCGGCACGCCATCACCTCGTACGCGTTGAGGTGCGCCGCCAGCATGATCTTGACGTTCGGGATGTTCCGCGCCGCCCGCGCCAGGCTGGCGTCGAACTGCTCGGTGACGACCAGCGGCCGCCGCTCGGCGCCCAGCGCCTTGAGGATCGCCGCGACCTGCTTGGTCTTGGCGCCGTCGAGCGCGAGGCTGTCGACGACCTTCACCGCGCCGCCCTTGGCGCGGGCGCTGAGCGCCTGCGCGAGGGCGGTCTTCGCCTTCGCCGCGGGAATCTCCTGGCGCCAGTTGACCTGGTTCCGGGGGCCCCAGGCGACGCCGCCCTTGCGCCAGATCGGCGAGCGGATCGAGCCGTGGCGCGCGCGGCCGGTGTGCTTCTGCTTCCAAGGCTTGCGGCCGCCGCCGGAGACCTCGGCGCGCGTCTTGGTGTGCGCGTCGCCCTGGCGCCGGTTGGCCAGGTACGCCGTCGTCACCTCGTGGAGGAGACCCGTCGAGGCCTTCCGCCCGAACACCTTCTCGGGGAGCTCGACGGTCCCGACTTTTTCGCCCTTCTGGTTGAAGATTTGCGTTTCCATTTCGTTACCCGCTTACTTCGCCTTCTTCTTAGGAGACGCCTTCTCCTGGATGATGTTGCCCATCTTGTCGCGCTTGACCTGCTTGACCTTCTCGCGGACGACGCGCCGCTTGAGGTTCTTCGAGGTCTCGAGGATGGACACCACGCTGCCGTTCGCGCCCGGGACCGGCCCGTGCACGTAGATCTTGTTCGTCTCCGGCTCGACCTGCAGGACCTCGAGCTTCGACATGGTGACCGTGACGTCGCCCATGTGGCCGGCCATGCGCTGGCCCTTGAGCACCTTGCCCAAGGAGCGGCGCGAGGTCAAAGATCCCGGGGAGCGCTCCTTGTCGGAGGCGCCGTGGGACGCCGGCATGCCGCGGAAGTTGTGCCGCTTCATGACGCCGGCGAAGCCCTTGCCCTTCGAGGAGCCCTGGACGTCGACGAAGTCGCCGGGGGCGAAGCGGGAGACGTCGACCGCCTGGCCCGCCGCGATGCCGCTGACGTCGGCCAAGCGGAACTCCTTGAGATGCCGCATCGGCTGGAGGCCGGCCTTCTTGAAGAGGCCGAGCTCCGCCTTGTTGAGGCTCTTCTCGCGCACCGCGCCGAAGCCGACGACGACGGCCGAGTAGCCGTCCTTTCCGTCCTTCGCCTTCACCCGGACGACGGCGCAGGGCCCCGCCTGGACGACGGTGACGGCCTTGAGCTCTCCGTCCTTGTTGAAGACCTGGGTCATCCCGATCTTCTCGCCCAGGAGGGCGCGCAGCTGCGCGGGCGCCTTCGCCGCGCCGCTCGCCGCCGGGGTCTCTTGCTTCGTTTCCTCTGCCATGTCGATAACCTCTAAAGCCTTTCCCTTTTTACAGCTTGATCTCCACGTCCACGCCGGCCGGCAGATCGAGCTTCATCAGCTCGTCCACGGTCCGAGAGGTCGGGCTCTTCAGCTCGATGAGCCGCTTGTGCACCCGGGACTCGAACTGCTCGCGCGACTTCTTGTCGACGTGCGGCGAGCGCAGGACGGTGTACTTCGTGATGTGGGTCGGGAGCAGGACCGGGCCGACGATCACGGCGCCGGTGCGGCGCGCGGTCTCGACGATCTTGCCCACGCTGGTGTCCAGCACGCGATGGTCGTACGCGCGCAGCCGGATCCGGATTCTCTGTTGAGAGCTGACAGTGGTCTCGGCCATGGTCTTACTCCGTGATCTCGGTGACGACGCCGGCGCCGACGGTGTGGCCGCCCTCGCGAACCGCGAAGCGCAGGCCCTTCTCCATGGCGATCGGCGTGATCAGCGTCACGTTGAACTCCGTGTTGTCGCCGGGCATGATCATCTCC
>DATLOS010000175.1:0-2069 GCA_035536155.1 Elusimicrobiota bacterium | reverse complement strand
CACCGGGCGGCGCGGGAAGCGGCGCGCGCGCGGGCGGGCGAACCGCCCCGGCCGGCGCTGCCGCCGCTGATCGTGCCGGACATGCGGCCGCTCGGAATCGGGCCCGGCCGGCTGCGGGCGCGGCACGTCGACCTGCTGCTGCCGATGCTGCGGGACGCGGGGCGCGATCCCAAGCACTTCGTCCCCAAGATCGTCGGCCTGCACCTCGGGCTGACCGAGGGGCGGTGGCGGCTGTCGGCGGACGGGGCGGAGCGGCTCGGCCAGGCGTTCGGCGTGCGGTTCG
The DNA here is from genome assembly GCA_035536155.1 of Elusimicrobiota bacterium. Taxonomy (GTDB): domain Bacteria; phylum Elusimicrobiota; class Elusimicrobia; order UBA1565; family UBA1565; genus DATLOS01. Next base: position 1,786 of record DATLOS010000175.1, on the reverse strand, counting down.
CCGAGCCCCGGTCGGCCGAGGCGTTCTTCCGCGACAAGCTCGAGGCGCGCTACCTCGAGCTCGAGCCCAAGCTGTCCTGAACGCGAACGCCGCCCGTCCGGCGCGCCACGGCGCCGGGCGGGCGTCCATTCCCCGTGGCCGATTCAATGGAGGTTGGTGATGGCGACCACGAAGGCGAAGGGCCGGAAGCGCGCGGTGCGCAAGCCGGCGGCCCGCAAGCCGGCGGCCCGCAAGCCGACGGCCCGCAAGCTGCCGGCCCGGCTGTCGGCCAAGGAGGTGCTGGCGGAGATCGATGCCTGGGCCGCTTCGCAAGTTTCGCAAGTCGACCGCAACCGCGCCCAGGATCTCTGGCTGATCCTGACCGCCATGCGCGGGCCGGATTCCGAGGACGAGCGCGTGAAGGCGGAGACCACGTGCGTGCTGCGGGCGGCGGCGCTGCCCCGGCTGGCGAAGGCGGGCGGCGCCCTGGTCGGCTTGGCGGACCGCGCCGCGCTCCAGAGGCTGACGCGCTACCACGAGGACACCTGGGACGTCCACTTCGGCCGGCACGTGCGGCTCGCCGCCAAGGCACTGTTGGAGTTGGTCGTGTGACCGGCCCCGGCCCGCGCCGCGCCACGCGCGGGCCGGTTCCACCGTGGCGCGGAGGGTTTCGACGATGTGCGAACGGAAGGAACGGACGCCGGTGATCGTGGTGTTCGGGATCGCGGCGTTGGTGGACGGCGGGCTGACGGGCCTCGGCCTCGCCGTCTGGTTCGGCGGGCGCGGGCTCGAGGGGAGCGCGGCGATCGCCGGCTGCCTCGGCCTCGTCGCGTTGGGGACGGCGGCGGCGGAGCTCGCGAAGCGCCGCCTCCTGGGCCGGGCGATTCGGGCGCTGCTCGGCCTCACGGCCGGGGCGGCGGGGCTCGGGCTCCTGGTCGGGGCGGCGCTCAGCTACGACCAGCCGGCCCTGGCCTTCCCGGTCCTCGCGGCCGGGCTCTGGGCCCTCTCGATCGGCGTGCGGCTGGTGCGGGCGTAGGTGCGGTCCAGTGCAGGCACGGCGGGCGGCCCCGCGCGGGAGCGGGCCGTCCGCCGACCTTTCATCCTCCCGCATGGCAACGGAGGTTTGCATGTTCGAGGCATGGGATCGGGCGGCGGACGAGGCCGCGCGGCGGCTGCTGGGGGACCAGGCGTTCCGGCCGGACGAGCGGGTGGCGTTCGTGATCTGCAACCGGGACGGCACGGTGCCGCCGCTCCACGGGCCCGACGACCAGGATTGGAAGGCGGGCTGGAACTACTTCACGGTCGAGGACGGGGTCGGGCTGCTGGCGGCCTTCGACGCCAGCTACAGCCACCGGAGGCTGGCGCCCCTGATCCGGGCGGCGCTGTACGCCGACGACCCGGCCCGGCCGCCGGCGCTGCTGCACCCGGCCACGTGGGCGCTGGCGAAGCTCGCGGACCTGGGCGCCGATCCGCGCGGCCCGTCGGCCAGCTTCCCGTGGACCGGGCCCGCGCTCCACAAGCGGTCGCGGTCAATGTGGGCGGCGGAGGCGGAGCGGCTGCGCCAGCGGCACCCCGGCCTGCGGCTGTTCGACGCCTACGAGCGCGAGCGCGCCGGGAGGGGCGCATGAGGCGCTCGACCGGCCTCGTCGTCGCGTCGCTGATGGCGGCCATGACCCTCGTCGAGGCGGGCGCGGCGCCGCTGCCGGCGGCGCTCGAGCTCGAGGCCAAGTACGGGCGGCGCGGGTCGCCGCGCGCGCGGGGCGGCGACCGCCCCTCGACCCCGCCCAAGGCGGAGAACCTCCGGACG
>DATLOS010000174.1:0-6520 GCA_035536155.1 Elusimicrobiota bacterium | reverse complement strand
TGCCGCCAAGGGCGCGGCCGACCGCGCGCCAGACCACCAGGTACATGATCTGGCGGTAGACGAAGCGCTGGGTGGGCAGCAGCCACAGGTCCTTTCGGCTGGCGCGGTCGAACCCGTAGGCCGCCCAGCCTGCGGCCAACTCCAGGCCCATGAAGGCGAAATAGATGCCGAGCATGATCCAGACCGTGGGGTCGGGCGTGGGCTGGATATCGCTGTGCTGCAGGGTGTCGAGCCAGGACAGCAGGCGGCTGACGAGCGCCAGCAGCAGCTGCAGGTCGATCAGCGGAGCCAGGATCTGGCCGGCGATCTGGAACAGCCACAGCGACGGCAGGGAGAGCCAGCCGAACGCCCCATGATGGAAGACCGCGCCGCGGTGCTTCCACAGGCACTGCAGGGTGCCGTACGTCCACCGGAAGCGCTGGCGCAGCAGGCCCGAGAGGTTATCCGGCGCCTCAGTGAAGGCGAGCGCGCGTGGCTCGTTGGCGATCACCCAGCCGGCCCGGCGGATGCGCCAGGTGAGGTCCATGTCCTCGGCCAAGGTGTCCGATAGAAAGCCGCCCGCTTGCTCCACCGCGCTCCGGCGCCAGGCGCCGGCGGCGCCGGGCACCACGGTGACCGCGTTGAGCTGGGCGTAGGCGCGGCGGTCCAAGTTCTGGCTGGTGATGTACTCGATCGACTGCAGGCGGGTGAGGCGGTTGACCCGATTGCCCACCTTCACGTTGCCCGCGACGGCGCCGACCTTCGGGTCGGCGAAGTGGCGCACCAGCTTCGCCACCGCGTCCGCCGCGAGCTGGGTGTCGGCGTCGAGGCAGACCAGGATCTCGGCGGAGGAGGCGGCGAGGGCGGCCCGGAGGGCGGCGGCCTTGCCGCGGTTCTCCTGGCGGATCAGGCGCACGCGCTCGTCGCCGCGGAAGCGCTCCGCGATCTCGTCGGCGGTGCGGTCGCGGGAGCCGTCGTCGACCACGATCACCTCGAGGCCCGGGCCGTTGGCCAGCACCGCCTCGACGGTGCGCGCGATCACGCCCTCCTCGTCGTGCGCCGCGATGAGGACGCTCACCGAGGGGTGGTAGGCGGGGTCGAAGCGCTGGACGAGCTCCCGCCGGCGCGCCCAGAGCGCCAGCGCGCAGACCATGAGCAGGCGCACGGTGGCGAGGAAGATGGCCGATAGGAAGGCGACGCGCAGGAAGACGCTCACCCAGTAGCTGGCCTCGAAGACCATGCGGTCGGCGCCGAGGATGCGGCTGTCCTCGTCCCGGACCGGGGGCATGGCGGCCTCGCGCGAGATGCCGGCCATCTCCGAGGCCCGGACGAAGCGGTAGCCTTCGGCCTTGAGGCGGGGAACCAGCACGCGCAGGAGCTTGGCGGTCAGGGAGCGGTCGCCGCCGCCGTCGTGGAGGAGGACGGCGTTGCCGCGGCCCGAGGCGAGGCGCTGGGCGATGTACTCCGACAGGTCCTCGGGGGTCCGCCGGCGGCGGGTGCCGTCGGGCATGGCCTCCTCGAGGTCCCAGTCGCGCGGGTCGATGAACTCACCGACCGTGAGGTATCCCAGCCGCGCCGCCTGCAGGATGGGCTCGACCTCCTCGGCGGTCGAGGGCTCGGCGTCGGCGTTGTAGGGCGGGCGGAAGAGGATGGTGGAGCGGCCGAGGATGCTCTGGATGGCGCGCTGGGTGAGGGTGAGCTCCAGGGAGGCGCGGTTGGCCGAGACGTTCGCGATGTTGGGGTGGTTGAAGGTGTGGTTTCCCAGCTCGTGGCCCTCGCGCCAGATGCGCTCGACCAAGTCGGGGTGGAGCTCGATGTTCTGTCCGATGGCGAAGAAGGTGCCGGGCACCCCCAGGTCCCGCAGGGCGTCGAGGATGCGGGCGGTGTAGGGGTCGGAGGGACCGTCGTCGAAGGTGAGGGCGACCTGCTTGGGAACCAGGCCGCTGCGCTTGATCACGTAGGCGGTGGGCAGGCTCTCGTAGGACTCGTCGACCACGAAGCCGGTGCGGTGGTCGATCTCCATGCGCCGGCTGCCCTGCTGGGGCATGGCCTCGACGCTCAGGATCTCGCCGCCTCCGACGTACTGGATGTCGAAGGGATAGCCCACCAGGTCGAGCTTGGCCAGGTTCGGGGGGGAGGCGAGCTTCTCGCGGGTGAAGAAGGTCCACAAAGACGGGTCCTCGGAGCCGAGCAGCCAGAGCGCGGCCGCGCGCACGCCCTTGGCCTGGGCCATGCGCCATTGGTTGCCCGCGGTCACGGCGTCGAGCATCCAGACCTCGTGGAGGATGCCCTTGTCGTCCTCGTAGTTGTACGTGGGGTTGAGGGCCTTGGGATCGAAGTCGATGAGCTTCGCCGGGGGGACGTCCGCGTTGTTGTCGCGGGCGTTGAGGAGGGCCTGCTGGTAGCCGAAGGACTGCGCCTTGGGCTGGTCGGAGGACCAGTCGTAGGCGTAGTTGGCCAGGCCCATGACCAGCTTCTCGCGGGGGATGTCGCGCAGGGCGTGGGCCAGGACCTCGCCGTACCAGCGGATGGAGGCCACCGGGCCCGGGGAGGCCTTCTGGAAGTGCTCGTCGTAGGCCATCACGACGGCGAAGTCGGCCGCGCGGGCGGCCTGCCGCCAGTCGAGGCTCGTGTCCATCGCCTCGATATCGATGCTGACGGTGAAGCCGGCGGGCTTGAGCACGGTGCGCAGGCGCTCGAGGGCGGCGGGCAGGCGGGCGTAGTCCTCGTCGGGGAGGTTCTCGAAGTCGATGTTGACCCCTTGGAAGTGGTTCTGGCGCAGCCAGTCGCGCAGACGCATTGCTAGCCGGAGCTGGCGCTCGGGGTCGGAGAGGAAGAGGTGGATGCGCAGGCGATCGAATATGCCGTGCGAGGCGTTGTTGAGCATGGGCATGATCTGCAGCTGGCTGGCCCGGGCGATGCGCAGCGCCTCGATGTTGCGCGGGGTGATCCTCAGGTCGAAGTCGTAGAGATCGAGGCCGTCGCCGGTCACGTTGAGGTGCAGCCATTCCGGGAAGAGGTGGGTCAGGCTGCCGGCGTTGGCGCGCAGGGAGTGGAGGCCCTCCTCCTGCCAGGTGGCGTAGAAGGCCCCCACGATCGGGGCGGCCGCGCCCGGGCGGGCCGGGGCGGGCTGCGCCCGGTCGGGGGAGCTCTCCCTTTGAAGGAGCGCGCGGCTGCGCTTGCGCAGGGCGCGCCGCAGGCGCTGCTCGTGGTCGGGCAGGGGCGAGAACTTGCGCTTGAGCGCGTGCTTGAGCGGGCCCGAGACGCCGGGCACGGGCGGCAGGTAGGGGATGAGGAAGAGGCTGAAGACGAAGGCCGTCAGCAGCGCCAGCGAGACGATGCCCAGGGCCGCGGCGGCGCGCTGGAACCAGCGCCAGCGGCGCTGGGAGGGGTCGTGGAAGACGGAGGCGCCGGCCATCCGTATATTTTATGTATTCCGCGAGCCTTTACGGCATGTATACTACGGCAATGAAGATCGTGGACCTCGTCCGCTGGATGCACGCGGACTTCCGCCAGCGCCTGGACAAGATGGAGCGCATCGCCAAGGAGGGCGGCGTGGGCGAGGCCGCCAAGGTGGCCCATGAGCTCTCCTTGGTCCTCCAGTCCCTGCAGGCGCACGAGTGGCTCGAGGAGGAGGTCCTCTATCCCTATCTGCGCACCCGCGTGCCCGGCTTCGACGCGAAGGCGCCGGAGGAGAGCGCGGTCGGGCACCGCGCCCTGCAGGGCAAGGTCTCGGAGCTCAAGGAGGCCCTGGCGCATCCCGACGCCACGCTCACCTTGCTCTTCGCGGCCGAGATCTTCATCGCTTTCCTGCGCGAGCACATGGCGGCCGAGGAGAAGGGCATCCTCGACTCCGCGGACAAGCGGCTGCCCGAGCCGGTGCAGGAGAAGCTGGCGGCGGACGCCTTGAAAATCTTGAAGGAAGCCGGGCTGCCGGAAGAGTTCTTGCCGCGGTGAAAGCTTGACGATATTTCGGAAATCGAACTATTGTCGACAATAGTTCGGAAACCGAAATAACTCAGCGACGGCGGCGGCGATTTCTAGACCCGCGCCGGCGGTGATCGCGTCCCGCGCCGTGCCGCTCCTTCGGCGGGCGCGCGGGCTCCTGCTTTTGCGGCGCGGAGGAGGGGCTCTCCTTGCGCTCATGGGGGCGGCCGGGCGGGTGCGCGGGTCGACCCTTGCGGGGGGGCTGCTGCGACGGCGGAACGCCCGCGGGCTGCGCGCCGCGAGACCCGCCCCGGTCGCCCCCGACCAACGAAAGCTCGAGCTCGCCGTCGAGCTCCTTGACCGCGTCGAGGCGCACCCGGAGCTTGGCCCCCAAAGGAGCCTTCCCGTTGCGCACCAAGCCGACGGCGCCGGTCTCGGGCAGATAGACGAAGAGGCCGATGGGGGCCTGGCGCGACGCCACGCCCTCGAGGATCTGGCCGCGGCGGCGGGCGTAGAGCCGAGCGCGCAAAGTCGCGACCGACTCGCGCTCCGCCTCGGCCGCGAGGCGCTCGCGCTCCGAGCAGTGCCGCGCCAATGCGGGCAAGCCCTGCGGGGCCGAGGGGCGCGTCTCGTGGCGGCGGCCCTGGAGGATCCAGCGCACGGCGCGGTGGTTGAAGAGGTCGGGATAGCGGCGGATGGGCGAGGTGAAGTGGGCGTAGGCGGCGGAGGCCAGGCCGAAGTGCGACTCGTCCTTCTCCGAGTAGACCGCTTGCTTCAAGCTGCGCACGGAGAGGGCTTGCACCGTCTCCGATAGAGGATGGGTCGCGGCCTGGCGCAGGAGCTCCTGGAGCGCGGGGCCCGGGTCGGAGGCCAACCCCGGCGGCGCTTGGAAGCCGATGCCGGCCAGGTCGCGGGCCAAGGCCTCCAGCTTGAGCGGGTCGGGGCGCTCGTGGATGCGGTTGAGAAGCGGCGCCCGCGCCGAGCGAAGAAGGACCGCGCAGGCCTCGTTGGCCACGAGCATGAACTCCTCGATGAGGCGGTGGCTCTCGAGGCGCGCGCGGCGCTCCACCTTGAGGGGCTCGCCGCGGTCGTCGACGATGACCTTGAACTCGGGAAAGTCGAAGTCGAGCGAGCCCCGCTCCATGCGGGTGCGGCGCAGGGCCAAGGAGAGCGCGCCCATGCGGCGGACCGCCTCGCGCACGCGCGGGTGCACGCGCTCCACGGGGCGGTCCTCCAGGATCGCCTGCACCTCCTCGTAGGTGAAGCGGCGCCAGGAGCGGATCACCGTCTCCTCGAAGCGCGAGTCGCGGATGCTGCCGGAGGCGTCCAGATCGAGGAAGCAGGACAGCGTCAGGCGCGGGACGTCGGGGAGCAGGCTGCAGAGGTCGTCGGAGAGCTTGGGCGGCAGCATCGGGACGACGCGCCCGGGCAGGTAGACGCTGGTCGCGCGGCGCACCGCCTCCTGGTCGAGGGACGAGCCGGGGCGCACGTAGGTCGAGACGTCGGCGATGTGGACGCCCAAGCGCAGGCGCCCGCCGCCCAGATCCTCGAGGGAGACCGCGTCGTCGAAGTCCTTGGCGTCGGCCCCGTCGATGGTGAAGACGGGTATTTGGAAGAGCTCGCGCCGCCCGCGCCACATGTCGGGGCGGACCTCGTCGGGGAACTGCTTGGCCTCGCTCAGCACCTCGGGAGCGAAGGCCTCGGGCAGCTCGCGCTCGCGCAGCGAGGCGACGAGGCGCACCGCCGGCGCGGCGGCGTCGCCCAGGACCTCCTCGATCATGCCCGCGGCCGCCCGGCGCGGCTCGGGCCAGCGGGTGAAGCGCAGCACCGCGAGGGACCCGGGCTTGGGCTTGAGGCCCCGGGCGAATCCGAGGATCTCGAAGGGGTCGCCGATCTTCGGCTCCAGGACCCAGGCGGCGCCGCGGCGCGCGAGGCGGCCGAGCGCGGTGGACTTGGCCCGCGAGAGGACGCGGACGATCTCGCCGGCGGGGCGGCCCGCGCCGGGGACGATCCGCGCCGCGACCCGGTCGCCGTCCATCGCCAGGCGCAGGGAGGGGCCGCGGATGAGCAGGTCCTCTCCGCGGCCGGCCTCGGAGAGGAGAAAGGCGAAGCGGCCGTGGTGCTGGAGCTGGCCTTCGAGCAGGGAGTCGGAGCGGCGGGAGGGCTGCATCTTGCGCGGGGAGTCTAGCACTTTCGGGCCGGGCGCGGCGCCGCGGGGGTTGATCGACGGCGCCGCGTTTATTAACATTTGTGCGTGACCTACGCGCGCCTCTTCGAGCTCCTCGACGTCGCCCAGCTCTCGCCGGAAAGGGCGGCCCCCGCCCTGGGCGTCGCGGGGATGACCCTGCGCCGCTGGCGCGCGCTGCCTCCCGACGCGTCCGTCCCCGAGCTCTACGCCCGCGCCTTCGAGGGCGCCGTGGCGGAGATGGCGGCGTCGGGCGAGATCGCCGCGGACCACCCTCTGGTCGCGGACATCCTGGTCCGTCGAGGCGGGGTCTCCTTCCAGGCCGCGGCCCGCGCGCTGGGATTCGAGGGCGACGGCGGCGCGGCCCGCGGCTCCGAGCGCGACCTGGAGGGCCTGGCGCGCATCGGCTCGGACCCCGTGAAGGCGCGC
>DATLOS010000173.1:0-3167 GCA_035536155.1 Elusimicrobiota bacterium | reverse complement strand
GGCCTTGCCCACGAAGCGCGGGACCAGGACGAAGGTGTGGGAGACGGAGCTCGAGACCGCGCCGTTGACGTAGGATATGCTCTGGCTCCGGCCGGCCGAGTGCACGTTGAAGTTGGGCATCGAGGGCAGGCGCGGGTCGGGCAGGCTGGTCTGCGTGCCGGCGATGGTGACCGTGAGGATGACCTGGTCGTCGAGCGAGACCACCTCCTTGTTGACCGAGGCGCTGATCCCGACGCCGGTGCCGGCGGCCCAGGCGCGGGCCCCGAGAAGCGCCGCGAGGAGCAGGACCTTCACCAGTCCTCCGCCACGGGCCCGTTGCCCGGGCGCGCCGACTCGCGCTGCGCGGGCAGCTGCTTCATCGCCGCGCGCTCCTTCTCCCGCACCGCCTGCAGGATGCGCTCCGCGTCCTCGCGGGAGAGGCCCTGCTGGGGCGGCGGCGTCCCCCCGCCGGACTGGGGACGGTTCTTGTCGTCCTTCTTGTCCTGGTCCTTCTTGTCCTGATCCTTGTTCTGATCTTTCTTGTCCTGGTCTTTTTTCTGATCCTTCAGGGCGACCACGAGGTTGTAGCGGCAGTCCTCGTCCGCGGGATCGGCCAGGAGGCACTTCTTGTAGGCCTCGATGGACTCCTTCTTCTTCTGACCGCGGTAGAGCGCGTTGCCCATGTTGTAGAGCGATTTCACCGCGAGCGGGGGCGGCGTCTTCTTCGGGTCGGACAGGGACTCGAAGGCCTGGCTCGCGCGCTCGTGCTCTCCCATTTTATATAAGGCGGCGCCGGAGTTGAAAACCGGGCGCGGGTCCTTGGGCGCGGCGCGCGCGGCTCCCTCGTAGCGCTTGAGGGCCTCGTCGAATTTTTCCTTCCCGTAAGCGGAGTTCCCCCGCCACAAGCGCATGTCGGTCGGCGCCCCGCAGCCCGAGAGGCCCAGCGCGGCGAGCGCCAGGGCGAGCGGCGCCCCCGCCTTCGCCTTGGCCGCGAGGCGCTCGAGGAAGCTCGGGCCGCTCTCGGACCCGAGCTCGGGCGTGAGCAGCTCGAGGAGGAGGAGCAGGACCGCGGCCGCGAGCGGGAAGCGGTAGCGGTTGCGGTAGCGGTTCGTGGCGGAGGTCGGCGCCCGGGACTTCTCCAAGGCGCGGATCTGGTCGAGGATCTTGCCCACCTCCTCGTCCGAGGGGCTGGCGCGGTAGTAGGCGCCGCCGCCGGCGGCGGCCAGCTCGATCAAGGGCTTCTCGCCCAGGCGCGTGACCACCGTCTGCCCATGCGAGTCCTTCTTGTAGCCGGTCACGGCTCCCGCGCCGTCCCGGAGCGGGATGGGCGCGCCCTCGGGGGTGCCCATCCCGATCACGTAGAGGCGCACGCCCGCGGCCGCGGCCGCGCGCACGGCGTCCTCCGGCTTGCTGCCGTGGTCCTCGCCGTCGGTGAGGAGGACGAGGGCCTTCTGCCCCGGGTAGCGCTGGAGCATACGCCCGCCCAGCGCCACCGCCTTGCCGATCGCCGTGCCCGGCGGCGACACCATCCCCGGCGAGACGCGGCGCAGGAGGGACTTCACCGCGTCCGAGTCGGTGGTGATGGGGCACTGCATCTGCGCCTCGCCGGCGAACGCGATGAGGCCCACGCGCTCGCCCTTGAGGCCGTCGATGAACAAGGAAAGGGCCTCCTTGGCGCGCTCCATGCGGCTCGGCTTCAAGTCCTCGGCCAGCATGGAGAGCGAGACGTCGATGGCGATGACGGCTTGGATGCCCGAGCCCTGCGCCGCGACGAGCTCGACGCCCCACTGCGGCCCGGCAAGGGCGAGGAGCCCGAGAACGAGGGTCCCGGCCTCCAGCGCGAACTTGAGGCGGCGCCGCGCCAGCGCCCGCGCGGGAAATAGGCGCGCCAGGGTCTCCTCCCGGGCGAAGAGGGCCGCGATCCGGCGCCGGCGCTCCTCGGACCAGCGCAGCAGGCCGGCCGAGAGCAGGGCCGCCGCCAGCGCGGCGAGGAACCAGCCGGGGCGCTGGAAGAGATCCATCAGGGCACCCTCAGCAGCGCCGTGCGCGAGAGCAGCAGCTCTGCGGCCAGGAGGAGGACGGCAGGCAGGACCAGCCACGCGTGCAGGTCGTGGTAGGTGAAGAGCTCGGGGAGCTTCACCGCGCTCTTCTCCAGGCGGTCGATCTCCGAGTAGATCTGGGAGAGCTCCTTGGACGAGGTCGCGCGGTAGTAGCGGCCGTCCGCCTCCGCGGCGATCTGGGTCAAGGCGTCGTCGTCCAGGTCGTCCTGGAGCTTCACCAAGGTCCGGCCGAGGACGGGATGATCGACGGGGTAGAGGGCCTCCCCCTTCTTGGCCGTGCCGATGGCGTAGACCTTGATGCCCATGCTCTTGGCGGTGCGCGCCGCGGTGACGGGGTCGATGAGGCCGGCGTTGTTGCGGCCGTCGGTGAGGAGGATCACGATCTTGCTCTTGGCGGAGCTGTCCTTGAGATGGCCGACCGCGGCGGCGATCGCGTCGCCGATGGCGGTGCCCTCGCTGTTGGTCATGCCGGCGGAGACGTCGTCCAAAAATCCGTAGAGGGCCTCGTAGTCGAGCGTCAGCGGGCAGGTGAGGACCGGGTCCCCCCCGAACACGAGGATGCCGATCCGGTCGGAGACGCGCTTCGAGATGAACTCCCGCGCCGCGTTCTTGGCGGCGGTGATGCGGTCGAGCGGCGCGAAGTCCAGGGCGCGCATGCTGGTCGAGGTGTCGAGGACGAGGAGGATGTCGACGCCCTTGGCCAGGCCCGCCGCCTGGGAGAAGACCTTCTGCGGCCGGGCGAGCGCGACGATGAACAAGAGCAGGGCCGCGCCGCGCAGGAGCAGCGGCAGGCCGCGCACCCAGGCGCCGGCGCCGGGGTCGACGCTCAAGATGTCGCCGACGCCGGGGAAGGCCGCCGCCGCGCGGCGCGGCTCGACCGCCGCCCGCGCGCGCCAGAGGACCGCCAGCGCGGGGAGAATGAGGAGCAGGCACGCGGGACTGGCCCATCTCATGCGGGCGGTCCCCCCGCCGCGGGCTCGGCTTGGCCGGGCGTGAGCGTCTCCGGCTTCGGGGGCCGGGTCAGCACCACGATGTGCCCCGCGGAATTGACGTCCTTGCGGCGGTCCTCGTCGGCGGGAAGGTAGCGGGCGAACTTGACCAGATCGCAGCGCTCGAGCAGGTTGCGGG
>DATLOS010000172.1:0-9636 GCA_035536155.1 Elusimicrobiota bacterium | reverse complement strand
CGCCGGCTGCCTCTTCGAGGACCGCGTCGGCCGCTGGGAGGACGCCGGCGAGCTCAAGGCCGCGCTGCGCGGCTGCGAAGCCGCCGTCAACCTGGCCGCCTGCGCCTCCCTCGTCGAACGGGACCGGACGGAGCGCGAGCGCGTCAACGTCGGCTTGCCGCGCGCCCTGTGCGCGGCCCTTCGGGAGGCGGCGCCGCGGGCCCGCCTTCTCCACTGCAGCACCGCGGGGACGGCCGGCCTGGGCGGCCCGGCCCCGCGCGACGAGTCCGCGCCCTTCGACGCGGCCCGCATCCACTACTTCGCGACCAAGCGCGCGGGCGAGGAGCTGGTGCTCGAGGCCGCCCGGGGCGGCCTCGACGCCGTGGTCGTGAACCCCACCACCGTCTTCGGGCCGCGCATGCGCCCGCTCCAGGCGGCGGCCTTCCGCCGGGCCGCCGAGGGCCGCATGCTGGCCTGCCCGCCCGGCGGGAGCTCGTTCGTCTACGCGCCGGACGTCTGCGCCGGCGCGAGCGCGGCGCTGGCGCGCGGCCGGCGCGGCGAGCGCTACATCCTCGGCGGCGAGAACCTGACTTTTCGCGACTACTTCACGCGCGTGGCGGCGGTCGCCGGCAAGCCGGGGCCGCGCTTCGCCCTGCCTCCCGCCGCCCTTCCGGTCGCCGGCGCGCTCCTCGGGCTCTTCGACAAGAGCGTCGGAGCCGACACCGGCCGCCTCGCCGCGGAGTTCGGCTACTACCGCTCGGAGAAGGCCGAGCGCGAGCTCGGCTACCGCCGTACCGACCTGGGCGACGCCCTGCGCGCGACCTACCAAGCCGTGGTGCTGGGCGAGGGCGAAGAGGCCTCCGCGGGGGTCCGGTGAGCGCCCTCCGCTTCGGCGCCGACGTCCTTCGGCTCTGGGCCGGCGGGGCTCTCGACCAGATCCGCGTCAAGGCGTCGGACCACAACGCGCGCTACCGGGGCCGGAAGATCCCGACCAGCGTCACCATCTCGGCCACCTATCACTGCAACCTCACCTGCTCGCACTGCCAGGCCGAGAACGACAACTCGAAGAAGGACATCACCACCGAGCGCTTCCTGCGCCTGATCGACGAGATCGCGGACGCGGGCGCGACGAAGATCGGATTCACCGGCGGCGAGCCCATGATCCGGCGGGACTTCGGGGAGCTCATGGAGCGCTGCCGCGCCCGGGGGCTGATCACCTCGGTCGTGGCCAACGGCTGGCTGGTCAAGCGCAACATCGAGCAGCTGAAGGGCTTGAACCTCCTGTTCTTGAGCCTGGACGGCGACGCCCAGGCCCACGACGCCATCCGAGGCCCCGGAAACTTCGAGAAGTTCGTCGAGTCGGTCGAGGTCGCGCAGGCGCACGGCATCCCCGTCGCGGCGCTCACCACGCTCATGTCGAACAACTTCCACTGCATCCAGGGCATGGCGGACATCGTGACCAAGTATCGTCTGCACTGGATGGTGGGGATGATCCAGACCGCCTTCACCAAGCGGACCGAGCAGGACTTGACCCCGGAGCAGGCCCGCGAGGCCGTGCGCATCGTCTCGCAGGTGCGCAACCTGCGCACCTCGAAGGGCTATCTGCGCTCGGTGCTGAACTTCTCGCCCATGGAGCGCTGCTGGGCCGGGATCGGCTACTGCGTGATCGCGCCGAACGGGATGCTCTACCCCTGCTTTCCGGCCCAGTTCGACCACGAGGCCTACAACGGGGTGGCGATGAATAAGGAGAACGGCTACACGGCGCCGCCCGACCACTACCGCGGCGTGAGCATCGTGGACAAGCCCTTCGGCCAGGCTTTCGACGAGCTGCTCCTCTACCGGCGCACCTGCGACACCTGCACCTTGGCCTGCCACCTCGAGGCCAACTACCTGTACGAGCTCCGGCCGGACAACGTTCTCCAGAGCTTTAAGTTGATGAAGCCGGCCTAGGCCAGCGCGTTCTCGTGGATGGTGTCCGGCTGGTAGACGATGATCCGGCTGCCGTCGTTCTCGAAGCGGAAGGGGATGCGCATGAGCTTGTCGAGTTTTTGCTTGATCTTCCCATGGTCCTGCGGCCTGGCGAATAGGAGCATGAAGCCGCCGCCGCCGGCGCCCAGGAGCTTGCCGCCCAGGGCGCCCGCCTCGCGGGCCGCGGAGTAGATCTCGTCGATCGCGGGGGAAGAAATCTTGGAGCTCAGGGAGCGTTTGATGCTCCAGGACTCGTCCAGAAGCCGGCCGATGTCCTCGAGGTTCCCATCCCGGGTCAAGATTCCCACGGCTTCGTCCACCATGCGGTGCATCCGGGTGAGCTCGGCCTTCGTGTCCTTGATGCGGGCGATCTGCTCCTGGACGATGACCGAGGCGATGCGCGAGAAGCCGGTGAAATAGAGGAGCAGGTGATCCTGGAACGCGTTCAACCGCTCCTGGTTTACCGGGATGGGGTTGACGCTGATCGCGCCGTTCTGGCGAAAGTCGATGCGGTTCAAGCCGCCGAAGGCCGCGATCACCTGGTCCTGGCAGCCGACGTTTTCCTTGAGGAGCTCCTGCTCGACGTGGATCGCTCCCAGCGCCAGGTCCATCTTGCTGGGCATGGTGTGCTGCATCGTGTGCAGGCCGTGCAGGAGGCCGACCGCGAAGGCCGAGGACGAGCCCAGGCCGGTCCGGGCCGGGAGGTCGCCGTCGTGGTGGATCTCCACGCCCTCGGTGATCTTGAAGTGGGCCAGGACCGCGCGCACCGCCGGGTGCTCGATCTCGGCGTTGGAACGGACCATCTCCACCTTGGAGTAGAGGATGCGGCTGCGATGCTCGAAGAAGGGCGGCAGGTAGCGGCAGGTGAGGTAGCAGTACTTGTCGATCGTCGTCGCCAGCACCGAGCCGCCGTTCTCCCGGAACCAGCCGGGATAGTCGGTCCCTCCGCCGAAGAACGAGACGCGAAACGGCGTGCGGCTGATGATCATGCGTTCGCGTGCACGCCGCCGCGGATGACCGTGTAGCACTTGATCAGCTCGCGCACGCCGCGCTCCAGGCCCCACTCGGGCTTGAAGCCGGTGCTCGCCAGGCGGGCATTGGAGACGATGTAGTCGCGCTTGTCCGGGTCCTCGCCGATGGGCGCCTCGATGAAGGTGAAGTCGGGGACGAGCTTCTGGATCAGCTGGCAGAGCTCGATCTTGGAAAGATTGGCGTCGTCGAGGCCGACGTTATAAGGCCGGCCTTTCATGGCGTCGAAGTTATCCAGCGCGTGCAAAAACACCCGGGAGATGTCCCGCACGTGGATGTAGTTGCGCTTGAAGTGCCCTTCGAAGATCACGACGGCCCGGTCGGTCACGGCCCGGTAGACGAAGTCGTTGACCAGCAGGTCCATGCGCATGCGCGGGGAGGCGCCGAAAGCGGTGGCCAGGCGGAAGGCCACGGACTCCGCGCGCCCCAGGACGGCCGCTTCGGCCTCGACCTTGGTGCGGCCGTAGAGGGAGATCGGCTTGAGCGGGGTCTCCTCGGTGCAGAACTTGTCCTTCTCCCCGATCCCGTAGCCGCTGTTGGTCACCGGGAACAGGATGCGCTGGGACTTCGAGGCCAGCTTGCAGAGCGAGCGGATGGCCCCGAGGTTGGTCGTCTCCGCGGCGACGACGTCGCGCTTGCACACGGGCACGCCGACCAGCGCGGCCAGCGGGATGATGGCGTCGGCCTTCTTCAGGAGGTCCTTGAGCACGCCCTCGTCCCGGCAGTCGCCGCGCACGATATCGAGCTCGTCGTAGGCGCAAACATCCAACAGGCTCGCCTGCCGGTACATGAAGCTGTCCAAGACGGTGACCGAGTAGCCCTTCTCCAAAAGCATCCGGGAAAGGACCGAGCCGATGTAGCCCGCCCCGCCGGTGACGAGAATCCGCGCGCCGTTTCCGTTCTTCTTCATGCCTTCTCCCGCCTCGCCTCGGCCCGCCAGTGCTCAAACAGGTCGCGCAGGCTCTCGTCGAAACTGTAGCGCGGCTTCCAGCCGGTCGCCGCCTTGAACTTGTCCACGCAGGGGATCTGCAAAGTCACGTCGGCGGGCCGAACGAGCTTGGGGTCGAGCCGCGTCGGGATCTTCTTGCGGGCCAGCGCCACGAGGCGGTCGAGGCAGTCCCCCACCTTCATCGTGGTCTCGCCGCCGATGTTGTAGGCCTCGCCCGGCGCGCAGTAGAGCGCCGCGTCCCAGTAGGCGGCCATGGCGTCGCGCACGTCGATGAAGGTGCGCACCGAGTCGAGATTGCCGTGCACCAGCTCCTTCTGGAGCCCGGCCTCGATCCAGGCCACCTGACGAGCGAAGGCGGTGGCGAAGAGGTCGGTGCGGCGCGGGTTGAGGTAGGTGAACATCCGCGTTCGGATGATCTTCATGCCGTAGCTCTTGAAGTAGGCCCAGCCCATGAGGTCCTGGGTCGCCTTGGACACGGCGTAGGGGCTCACGGGGCGGAAGGGCTGCTCCTCCCGGATCGGAACCTCCTCGGGGCGGACCTGGCCGTACACCTCGGAGGTGCTGCAGAGCTGGAGTACCGGGTCGAGCTCCAGCAACCGGATCGCCTCGAACAAATTGTTGGTCCCCATGATGTTGTTCTGCATCACGGTCCCCGGCGTGTCGAAGGAGGCTCGCACGTTCGCGTAGGCCGCGAGGTGGAAGATCACGTCCGGCTTCACGCGCTTGAGCACGGAGAACACGGAGGAGAAGTCGTTTAAGTCGCACTCGTGGACGCGGACCTCGGGGCGCAGGGCGCGGTGGTGCGAGGCGCTGTGCCAGCGGGCGATGCCGTGCGTCTCTACCCCGGGGCAATGGTCGACGACGTGGTCGGCGAGGTAGCTGCCCCCGGAGCCGGTCACGCCCGTGATCAGGGCGCGGCGGAACTTCCGGGCCGGCGGCCGCTTCGCCGCGCTCACGCGCCCACGGCTCCCAGCACCACCTTGGCGATCTTCTCCACCGCGTCCGGCTGCAGCGACGGGTTGTTGGGCAGGAAGAGGCCGGTGTGGTGGATCTTGTCGGCCATCTTGAAGGCCGGCTTCTTGTAGTTCTCGTACCAGAAGGGATGCAGCCCCAAGTTGCCCGCCGAGAAGATGCGGGTCTCGATACCGTTCTCGACCAGGGCGCTGACGATACGGCGCCGCTCCTCGGTGTCCTTGGCCAGCATGCCGAAGGAGATGCTGCACACGACCGAGCCCGGCTCGGCCTTCTGGGTGTAGAAGCGCCCGCCCAGGAGCTTCTGGTAGAGCTCGTGGTTGCGCTGGCGCGAGGAGATGATCCAGCCCAGCTTCTCCAGCTGGCCCAGGCCGATGAAGGCGTTGAGATCCGTCGAGCGCACGTTGAAGCCCGGCTGATAGAACACGAAGGGGCTGTGGAAGTCGTCGATGCCGTATTCGCGCACCATGGCGTCGTGCGTCGGCCGGTCCAAGTCCTTGCTCCAGCCGTGGCTGCGGAGCATGAGGAGCATATCGTAGAGCTCCTTGTCGTCGGTGGAGACCATGCCGCCCTCGATGGTCGACATCTGGTGGCCGAAGTAGAAGGAGAAGCTGCCCATGTCGCCGAAGGAGCCGACCTTGCGGCCGGCGTAGGAGGCCCCGATCGCGGCGCAGGAGTCTTCCATGAGGAAGAAGCCGTACTTTTCCCGAAGCGCCTGGAGCTCCTTCATCTTGTGCGGCACGCCGAGAACCTGGACGAGGAGGACGGCCGAGGGCTTGTGCTTCTTGCACAAAGTCTCGAGGTGCTCCAGGTCGAGGCCGAAGGTATCCTTGTCCGCCTCGCACAGGATCGGCTCGAAGCCGAACTGGATCGCGGGCGCGATCGACGTGACCCAGCCCACGGCGGGCACGATCACCTTGCGGTTCTTGAGCTTCTTCGAGGCGAGGAGGGCGTAGTACATCAAGAGGTTCGCCGAGGAGCCGGAGTTGCAGAACACCGAGTACTTGGAGCCCAGCCACGCGCTCCACTTCTTCTCGAACTCGACCGTGAGCTTGTCCTTGGTCAGGCGCGGGTAGGTCTTGATCCACTCCGCGAGGCGATCCATGTCGCGGCGGTCGATGGTGTCCTCGGCCAGCGGATAGCGGATGGCGGGTCTGGCCGGCGCGGTGGTCTTGCTCATCAGAATGGCCCCTTGAACGTCGTGGTCAGCGCCGGCGCCCGAAGATCGGGCGCCTTGCGGTCCAGCATGGAGAACGCCGCGGCGGCGACGGCCCCCGCGTCCGGATAAAACGCGTGCTCGAGCGGCTTGCTCACGGGACAAGGCGTGGCGGCGAAACCCAGGCGCCGCACCGGAGCCTTGAGGACGGAGAAGGCCTTCTCGGCGACGACGGCGGCGACCTCGGCTCCGAAGCCGCAGGCGGTCCAGCCCGAGTCCGCGATCAACAGGCGGCCGGTCCTGCGCACCGACTCGAGGACCGGCCCGTCGTCGAACGGCGCCAAGGTCACCGGGTCGACGATCTCCGCCTCGATGCCGTGCTGGGCCAGGAACTCCGCCGCCTTGAGGGACTCGACCGCCATGTAGGAGTTCGCGACGATCGTGAGGTCCTTGCCGTGGCGGCGCACCGCGGCGCGCCGGAACTCTTGAGGGGGCGCGCCCACGCGCACCTCGCCCGAGATCTCGTAGAGCAGCCGGTGCTCGATGAGGAGGACGGGGTTCGGGTCGGCGATGGCCGACAAGAGGAGGTCGTGGGCGTCGGACGGGGTGGTGGGCATGGCGACCTTGATGCCCGGGACGTGCGCGAAAAGGGACTGGAGCGCCTGGGAGTGCTGCGCGCCTTGGCCCCAGCTGCGTCCGATCACCGCCCGCACCACCATCGGCGCGCTCATGCGCCCGCCGAACATGAAGCGCCACTTCGCGGCCATGTTGAGGAGCTGGTCCATCGCCAAGTAGAGAAAATCCGTGCGGATGTGCACGTGGACGGGCTTCATGCCGGCCACCGCCGCGCCCAGCGCGATGCCGGTCATCGCCCCCTCCGCGATCGGGGTGTCGAAGACCCGCGCGCGGCCGAAGCGCTCAACCAGGCCCTCGGTGCTGCCGAAGGTGCCCTTGTGGTCGTCGACTCCGATGCCCATGACGAGCACCGAGGGATCGCTCTCCATCGCCCGGTGGATCGCCGTGTGCAGGGCCTGGCGGTACTTCATGGTCGTGGGGCGGACCTCGGCGGCCGCCGCGGGGGCGGGGGCGGGGGCGTAGACCTCGCCCAGCATCCCCTCCGGCGTGGGGAAGGGGCTCTTCTCGGCGAAGGCGACCGCGCGCTCGATCTCGGCCCGGGCCTCCGCCTCCATGCGCTCGAGCTCGGCGGCGGAGAAGCCCGCCTCGAGGAGCCTCTTGCGCGAGAGCTCGAGCGGGTCGGCCGCGAGAGTCCGCGCCTCCTCGCCCGGCTCGCGGTAGGCCTCCTTGAAGTCCGCGCCCGCGCCGACGTGCTCGCGCCAGCGGTAGGTCATGAACTCGAGGATGCGGGGAGGCCCGCCGGCCAGGACGTCCTTCGCCGCCTTGGCCGTCGCGGCGTAGACCTCGGCCGCGTCGTTGCCGTCGAAGCGCTCGCCGCTCACGCCCAGGCCCTCGCCGATGCGGAAGAGCTCGGTCTGCGCGCGGCGGTCGCCCACGCGGGAGTGGATCGCGTAGCGGTTGTTCTCCAATATGAACAGCGCGGGGAGCTTCTTGAGCGCGGCGAAGTTCAGGCTCTCGAAGAAGACGCCCTCGTCGATGGCGCCGTCGCCGAAGAAGGCGACGGAGAGCCGCCGCCGCCCTTGGAGCTGGGCCGCCAGGGCGTCGCCCACCGCCACCGGGATGGTGCTCGCGACGATGGCCGAGCAGGCCATGAGGCCGGCCTCGGGCGCGACGAGGTGCATGGAGCCGCCGCGGCCCCGGGCGCAGCCCGTGTCCTTGCCGTAGAGCTCGGCGAACATGCCCTCCATCGTGCCGCCCTTGGCGAGGTAGATGCCGTGGCCGCGGTAGGTCCCGTAGAGGTGGTCCTGGGGCTGGAGGGCCCGGCAGACGCCCGCGCAGACGGCCTCCTGGCCGATGGAGAGGTGGATCGGGCTCTGGATCTTGTCGGTGGGGTAGATCTCGACGATGCGCTGCTCGGCGAGCCGGATGCGAAGTATGCTCCGGTGGAGGTCGGCCAGGACGGCCTTGTCGACCGCCGGGGCGACGGAGGAACTCATTTCCGAATTATACTTTTTTCGTATCAGGCGGCCCGCGCCTGATAGTGGTCGGCGTACCACTCGAGCGAGCGCCGGATGCCGTCGCGCAGGCTCACCTTGGGCGCCCAGCCGTACGCGCTCTTGGCCTTGCCGGAGTCGAGGGCCAGCTTGAAGGGGATGGTGGGCTTGGCGGTGTCGTAGCGCACCCGCAGCTCGCGGCCGGAGGCGGAGATGATCTCTTTCACCAGGTCGCGGATCGCCACCGCGCGGCCCGCGCCGGCGTTGATGAGCTCGAAGGGCGCGGTCTGCTTCTCCACAAGGATGCGGACGAGGTCCACGAGGTCGTCGACGTGCAGGAGGTCGCGCTCCTCGGTGCCGTCGCCCCAGACCACGACCTCGTCCTTCGCGGTCATGACCTTGGCCACGGTCGCGCCGAAGACGTGGGACTTCTCCAGATCGTACTTGTCGTGGGGGCCGTAGATGTTCGAGTGCCGGATAGCGGAAAATCGCGTCTTGCCCATGCGCGAGTAGAACTCGCACATCTTCTCCAAGTAGACCTTGGTCCAGCCCACGCCGAAGTAGCGCGGGATGATGTCGTGGCGGAAGTCCCCCTCCTTCACCGGGGCCTCCTGCTCCGAGTACATCACGGTGCAGCTGAAGAAGACCACGTGCTTGACGCCCTCTTCGTGGCAGGCGCGGAACAAGTACGAGTTCATCACCGCGTTGTCGGTGACGTGGTGGGACGGGCGCTCCACGATGTCGCGCGAGCCCGAGGTGGTGGCCGCCGCCTGGAGCACCACGTCCATGCCCTTGACCGCGGCGCGCACGTCCTCGGCGCGGGTCAGGTCCGCGTCGATCCAGCGGATCTTGGGATGGCGTTCGAGCTCGGCCGGAGCGGCCTTGGCGTGGCGCGTCGCGTGCACCTGCCAGGCGTCGTCGGCCAGGAAGCGCTCGAGGAGGTTGCGGCCGATAAATCCCGTCGCGCCGCAGACGAGGAGCTTGCGCGCCATGGCGGCTAAGAGAAGAGCTCGATGGCGATGAGGCGCAGGATGTCCAAGCCGTTCAGGATGGGCTGCATCTTGCGCTTGCCGCCGATGCGCTCGGGCTCGTCGCCCGGGATCTCGCCCACCTTGAGCTTCAGCTTCGCGCAGCGGATGGAGAGCAAAGTCTCGAGGCCGGCGCGCGGGATGTTCTCCGGGAACTGCTTGACCAGATCCCGCTTGAAGCCGCGGAACATGACCAGCGAGTCCGTGTAGTTTCCGCCGAAGAGGACGTTGATCATCTTCGTGAACACCCAGTTGCCGATGCCGGTGAAGAAGTCGTCGTCGTCGCTCTTGGCGTCGTCCTTGTAGCGGGAGACGATGACCATGTCGTAGCCCTCGGCCATCTTCTCGACCAGCGCGGGGATGCGCTCCGCCATGGAGTTGCCGTCGGGGCTGAAGGCGATGACCACGTCGGTCTCGATGTGCTGGAGGGCTTCCTGGTAGGCGTAGGTGATGCCCTTGGTCTTCTGGTGGACGACGCGGTAGCCG
>DATLOS010000171.1:0-2563 GCA_035536155.1 Elusimicrobiota bacterium | reverse complement strand
ACCCGCGCCAGCCGACGGAGCTGGTGACCCGCCTCCACTGGCCGCTGGCGCCCTCGGTGCTGGAGGCGCTGCGCTCCCTTTCCCGCGAGCCCCTGATCTTCCTCGCCGACCAGACTCTGTTCCTGACCGGACGCCTGCTGGCGATGCTCCAGTCGATCGGCATCCGAGCCATGAGCATCGAGTCCCCGCTGGTGATCTCGGAGATGCTGCGCCAGGCGACGAAGGCGGGGCCCGCCGCCGACAGCACGCTCTGGTCCAAGATCAGCGGCAACACGCCTCCGCCGGAGAGCGGGCCGGCCCTGAGCCCGACGGCCGT
This sequence comes from Elusimicrobiota bacterium, assembly GCA_035536155.1. Classification (GTDB taxonomy): domain Bacteria; phylum Elusimicrobiota; class Elusimicrobia; order UBA1565; family UBA1565; genus DATLOS01. The sequence goes on along the minus strand of DATLOS010000171.1, from coordinate 2,247 downwards.
CGTGCTCTGGAAAGGCGACGTCTTCGACGCGCAGGCGGTCCAGCAGAAGGTGACGGAGACGATCCCGGAGGCGCGCTTCTTCTTCGTGTCGAGCAAGGGGCCGATCCACTCGGCCGAGCTGGCGCTGCGCCAGTCCCGGCCGGCCTTTCTCCCGCGGGACATGGGCGCCGCCGCGGTGGATCTTTTCTCCGGGGTGAAGGGCGCGGACCTGGGAGAGGCGGGCCGGGTCCTGCTCGTCGACAACTTCAAGCCGCACGTCATCCAGCTCTCCACCGGCCTCATGCAGGACGGCTACGAGGTCACGGCCTGCCTCAAGAGCGACGAGGTCATCAAGCTCGCCCAGGAGGACCGCTTCCACGTCGCGATAGTAGGCGCGGCTTTGGTCTACGCGCAGCACACGGGCATCGAGCTGGCGCAGAAGCTGCGCGAGATGGACCCGGACATGCGCATCATCTTGATGGTGGACACCTTGCCCTTGGCCACGGCCCTGAAGGGCGTGAGCCAGGTCGTCGAGGTGGGCTTGGACGACTGCCTGCTCAAGCCCGTCGAGCCCTCGCGCCTCAAGTTCTCGGTGAGCCGGGCCCTGGAGCGGCGGCGCCTGCTCCTCGAGAACGCGCGTCTTTTGGAGGAGCTCAAGATCTCCAACGATCAACTCGAGGAGCTCACCGGGTTCCAGCAGAAGTTTTTCGCCACCGTGGCCCACGACGTGAAGAACCCGCTCACCGCCATCCGCGGCTACGCCGAGCTCATGTCGTGGAAAGTGAAGGACGCGGATCTGCTCAAGTGCGTCGGGCACATCCAGTCCTCGTCGAAGGCGCTCGAGGGCCTGGTCTCGGACTTGGTGGACTACGCGGCCATCGAGTCGGGCAAGCTGCGCGTGAGCCTCGAGGAGGTCGACCTCGCGGCCGTGGTGCAGGACGTGCGCTCGCGCGTCCAGGTCGTGGCCGACAAGCGCAAGATCAACCTGCAGGTCACGGTGCCGGACGGCCTGCCCAAGATCATGGGCGACCCGCTGCGCCTCGGCCAGGTGATCCAGAACCTTTCCACGAACGCGGTGCAATACACGTCGGAGAAGGGCTCGGTCTTCGTGAAGGTCCAGCTCAGCGGCAACGTGATCACGGTGAGCGTGCGCGACACCGGCATCGGCATCGCGAAGGAGGACCTGCCCCGCGTGTTCGAGCGCTTCTTCCAGGCCCAGAACGCGCAGAAGATGCGCCGGGCCGGCTTCGGCCTGGGCCTCAAGATCGCGCAGGAGATCGTGAAAGCCCACGGCGGGGGAATGGGCGTGGACTCCGAGCTGGGCAAGGGCTCCGTGTTCTACTTCACTTTGCCGGTGCCGGTTCCGGCCGCCGGTCCGGCGAAGCCGGCCGCGCCCAACCCGACGCTGCCTCCGCCGGTCCCGGCCACGCCGCGCGTCGCGGCGCCGCCGACGCCGGTCCCCAAGAGAACCTGATCCCACGATGACGGACTACCGGGAGCTGGGAGCCTCCCTTTCGGGAGGCGTTTTGCTGGGCGAGGCCGATCTCGCGGCCTACTCCTACGACGGCTCGCTGGAGCGGGCCCGCCCGGACGCCGTGGTCCCCGTGCGCTCGGCCGAGGACGCCCGCGCGGCGGTGGCCTGGTGCGCGGAGCGCGGGGTTCCTTTTCTCGCGCGCGGGGCGGGAACGAACCTCTGCGGCAGCTGCGTCCCGTTGCGCGGCGGGCTGATCCTCGCCATGGCGCGGATGTCGCGCGTCCTCTCGCTCGACTCGGAGCGCCTCTGCGCTTCCGTGGAGCCGGGCGTGGTGAACCTCAACCTGCAGAAGGCCCTCGAGCCCCTGGGGCTCTTCTACGCCCCGGACCCGGCCTCGTTCAAGGTGTGCACGCTGGGCGGCAACCTCGGCGAGAACTCGGGCGGGCCGCGCTGCTTGAAGTACGGGACCACCACCAACCACGCGCGCGCGGTGGAGGCGGCGATGCCCGACGGGTCTTTCGCCCGGTTCTCGCTGGAGGACGACGGCCCCGAGCTCGTGAGCCTCCTGGTCGGCGCCGAGGGCACGCTGGGCGTGGTGACCAAGGCGCTCCTCGGCGTCCTGCCCGCGCCGGAGTCGATCGTGACGCTCCTGGCCGCCTTCCCGTCGCTCGAGCAGGCCACGGGCTGCGTCTCGGACATCATCGCGGCGGGGCTCGCCCCCCGGGTCCTCGAGGCGATGGACCGCCTGACGGTGGAGTCCATCGAGGCGTACGCCCCGGCGGGCTATCCCCGGG
>DATLOS010000170.1:0-3547 GCA_035536155.1 Elusimicrobiota bacterium | reverse complement strand
CTTGAACCCGTTGGGCGGGCCGAACCCCGTCACCCCCTCCGGCTCGCCCGGGACGACCCAGAACTCGACGGTCGCCCCGGGAGATCCCGTCCTGTCGCCCGTGACCGCGACCTCCATACAGGTCAACTGGACGACGGGCGGCAACGCCGCGGGCCTGCAATACGTCGCCGAGGCCACGACGGGGGCGGGCTGCGCCGGCACCGTCGTCAGCAGCACGACGTTCAACCTCTTCGCCGTCTTCTCCTCCCTGGCGGTCAACACCGCCTACTCCTTCCGCGTCCGCCCGGCGAGCACCCCAGGGCTCTACGACGCCTGCGCCTCGAGCAGCACCCTCGCTAACGCGCCCTCCTCGCCGGGCTTCTCCCCCGTTTGGGAGACCAGCATGACCGTCAACTGGGGGACCAACGGCAACCCCGCCCAGACGCGCTACCTCGCCGAGCTCTCGCCGGCGTCCGATTTCTCCTCGGGCGTGGTCTCCTCGTCGACCTTGAACGCCTTCGCCGATTTCGCCGGCCTGGGCCGCAACACGACCTACTACCTGCGCCTGTCGGCGGTAAGCGTCGCCGGGGCGGAGTCGCAGGTCTTCTCCTCGACGCCCACGCTGAGCCTCCCCCCCGGCACGGCGTCGCCCGCCTTCGATCCCGTGGGCTCGTCGATCACGGCGCACTGGACGGCGCTGGCGGCGTCGCCCCAGTCCGCGTCCTGCGAGGGCTACCGCCTGGAGGCCTCGGCCTCCTCGGACTTCTCGTCCGCGCTGGCGGCGACCACGTCCGATCCGTCGGCCTCGAGCCTCAACGTCGGCGGGCTCCAGCCCAACACGACGTACTACGTGCGCGTCGGCGCGCTGAACTGGAACGGCCGCCCCAACTACGTGGTCCTGGGCAGCACCCTCACGGCGTTCGGCTACCAGACCAGCGGCACGACCGGAAGCGGGTACTTAGCGCTCGCCCTCACGTCCCCGTTTCCCGCCTTCACCGACATGGGGCTGTCCGTGCCGCCGGGGGCCTTTCCGACGGGCACGACGGTGACCATGGCGGCCAACGTCTCCTTCGCCTTCCAGAACGAGTCCACCAACGAGGGCCAGATCACGAGCCTGGGGCCCAACGCCGGCGTCGACCTCTCCGCCGGCGGCGCGCAGCCGCGCGCGCCGCTCCAGCTCATTTTCCACTACGCGCCCTCCGCGGTCGCGGGGCACGACCCGCGCAGCATCGTCGTCGCGCGCTACGTGCCCGAGGAGCAGCAGTGGTCCCTCGTCCCCACCCAGGTCGACTCCGGCGCGAACACCATAACCGCCCAGATCACGCACTTCTCGCTATTTGCTCCGTTCTTCGTCACCGCCGCGCCGGCCCTGAGTGCGGTGCAGGTCTTCCCGGTGCCCTGGATGCCCGGCACCGGCAACCCCTCCTTCGATGCCGCGGCCCTGACCTTCAGCAACCTGCCGTCGGACGCGCGCGTCCGGATCTTCACCATACTCGGCGAATCGGTATGGGAGGGCTCCGCCGGCCCCTCCGGGGTCGTCACCTGGGACGGGCGCAACAGCCGCGGCCACCCCGCGGCCTCGGGCACGTATATCGCGGTGGTGACGGGCTCGGGCGGCCGCAAGACGACGCGCGTGACGGTGATCCGATGAGGCTCGGGCTCGCGCTGGCCTTGCTCCTGGCGGCCCCGGAAGCCCGGGCGCTCACCGGCAACACGGCCGGCGCCAGCGCCGAGTTCCTGCGCGTCGGCGCTGGGGCGCGGGCCTTCGGCATGGCCGAAGCTTACGGCCCGGTGGCCGAGGGGGCCGACGCGATCTATTGGAACCCCGCGGGCCTCCTCCAGCTCAACGGCCCCGAGCTGGACTACACGCACACCGAGTTCCTGCGCTTCTTCAGCCACGACCACGTCGCCTTCGGGTATCCCCTGCGCTCTTGGGGAGCCGCGATCGGAGTGTCCGGGACCTTCTTCTACCAGCAGGCCCAAGACGCCGTCACCAACACCAACCAGGCCGCCGGGTCGTTCACGAGCCACAGCGAGGCCTACACGCTGGCCTTCGCGAAGGCCATCGGCGTGGGCGACGACTACCCGGCCCGGGACCGCGACTACTTCCTCAAGGCCTGGGACTTGGCCGGCGGCTATCGTCCGCTGGAGCGCGACAACGACTTCTGGACCGGCAGCCTCATGCTCGGGATGGCGATCAAAGCCGTCAGCGAGACCCTCTACGACGTCCATGGCCAGGCCTTCGCCGTCGACGGCGGGGCGCTGTTTCGGCCGGCCGACCTCTCCCGCCTCAGCGTCAGCGCCGTCTTCCGAAACCTGGGCACCCAGGAGCGCTTCATCCAGGAGCAGGAGAAGCTGCCGGCCGAGTTCTCCACGGGCATCGCCTACAACTTCCTGGGCGAGAACCACCGCTGGCTCCCCGCCCTCGAGGTCGCGCTGCCGCGCTACGGCGCGCCCTACGCCAAGATCGGCCTCGAGCACACCCTGCGCCTGGGCGACTCCGCCCAGTTCGCCACCCGGCTGGGCTACCGCACGCTCAGCGCCGCGGACCTCGGGCCCCTCACGGGCCTGACGGCCGGCGTCGGCGTGCGCTACAAGCGGATCTCCTTCGACATGGGATTTCAGCCGATGTCCGACCTGGGCGACGTCTACCGGGCCGAGCTGGGCTACGGCTTCTAGCGAAGAGCCGCCCGGATCCGCCGCAGCGCCGAGCGCAGCGCGGCCAGGATCCCCCGCGGGGCCGGCGCAGCTGCGGCGGGCCGCGGCGTCGAGGCCGGAGCCGGCGGCTCGTGCCCGTCGGCACGGATCGGACCTCCCGCGAGCGGCCCCGACTCCGGGTTGGCGGAGCGCGGAGGACACTGCGGGCCCGGACAAAGCGCGGGCCGGGTGGAGAGCGCGTCCCGCAGCGCCTCGGGCCGCGCGTCCACGGACTCCGGCTCCGCCTCGGGACGCGGCTTCGGGCCCTCCGCCGCGCGCAGGAGCGCGGCCGCGCCCACGACGGCCAAGACCAGCGAAAGACGCCGCATGGAGAGAATGTTAGCCGGCCGCGAGCCCCGCGTTCAGGCGCGGGAGGCCCCCGCGCGCGCGGGCGTTGGGCCCAGGCAAAACGAGGACCTGAGCCCTAGGTTCTGCGTCGGCGGCGGCGAAGCCGGCGCGCCCCCGCCACGGTGGCGAGCCAAAGCCCGGGGCCGCCGATGACGATGTCGCCCGCGGAGGCGGTAGAGCCGCCCGTCCGCCCGCGGCACCGTTCGCAGCGCGCCAGGCTCGAGCTGGGCGAGCAGCTGCTGCAATCCTCCGCGGCCTGGCCCCCGCCGCCGCCTCCCCCGCCCCGGCCGCAGCCGCCGCCGCCTCCCTCGTCGTCTGCTCCGCCGCCGCTGGAGCCTCCCCCTTGCGCGGCCATCGCGCCGCCCCCGGGGCCGGGCACGCCCCGCGCCTGAAAGCCCCCGTTGCGGCCGCGGTGGTAGCGCGCGGGAGGAGTGGTGGTGGGCCCCCCCGGCCCCGTTCCCCCCGGTGCCGTCGCGCCGGTGAGCGCCGCGTCATCGAAAGTCACGCTTTGCTGGGTCACGGC
>DATLOS010000169.1:0-12939 GCA_035536155.1 Elusimicrobiota bacterium | reverse complement strand
CTGCCCATCGGCTGGGATCGCGAGCACGAGGAGCGCACCGCCGGCATCCGGACCTTTCCGCTGGTGGCGATGGGAAGCTGCGGCCTAATGCTGGTGATCCTCGCCGCCCCGGACCAGGACAGCGGCGCCACCTCGCGCGTCCTGCAGGGCCTCATCACGGGCATCGGCTTCGTAGGCGGCGGCGCGATCCTGCGCCGGAAGGAGGGAGACGTCCACGGCATCGCCACCGCGGCCAGCATCTGGAACATGGCGATCGTGGGCGCGGCGGTGGGGCTCGGGCTCTACGAGATCGCCGTCGCGATGACGGCGATCGACTTCGTGATCCTGCGCTTTCTCTTTCCGCTCAAGAAGCGGCTCGACGACCAGCGCTAGACGCGGCCGCTCAGGCAGGTTCCCGGCGGAGCGCCCGGCGCTTGAGCGACTTCTCGACCTCGACCGCCAGGAAGACCACGCAGCCCAGGCCGGCCGCCGCGGCCAGGTCATGGGCATGCAGCGGCACGGTCGAAAGCAAGCGCCGCAGCGAGGGGACGTAAAGCGTCGCCACCTGAAGCGCGATCGTCGCCGCCACCGCGCCGGAGAGCCACGGATTCGAACGCAGGCCCATCGAGAAAAGCGACTCCGTCTCCGATCGGATCGCCAAGACATGCCCCATCTGCGCGAAGGTCATGATCGTGAACAGCATCGAGCGCCACGCCGGATCGCCGCCGCTCCAATAAAGATAGCCGGTGCCAAGGGTGACGGTTGTGATCAGTGCCCCGACCCAGACCGCGTGGACGCCCAGGCCGGCGCCTAGGAGGCTCTCGCCGGGCGGACGAGGCGGCCTCTCCATGACGCCGCGGGACGCGGGCTCGACCGCCAATGTCAGGGAGGTCGGGCCGTCGGTGACGAGGTTTATCCAAAGGATCTGCAAAGGAAGGAGGGGAATCGGCATGCCGAGCAGCGGCGCCAAGAGCATGACGAAGATCTCCGCCGAGTTCGTCGCCAGGAGATAGCGGACGAAGCGACGGATGTTGTCGTAGATGACCCGCCCTTCCTCGACGGCCGCGACGATCGTGGCGAAGTTGTCGTCGAGGAGCACCATCGCCGCGGCCTCTTTCGCGACGTCGGTGCCGCCGGCGCCCATGGCCACGCCGATGTCCGCCTCCTTCAGGGCGGGAGCGTCGTTGACGCCGTCCCCGGTCATGGCGACCACGTGGCCCGCCCTGCGGAGAGCGTCGACGATCTTGAGCTTGTGCTCCGGCGCGACGCGGGCGAACACCGATGTCCGCGCGACCGCCGCGTCCAACTCCGCCGCCGTCAACAGCTCGAGGTCGGGCCCGGTCAGCGCGCTGCCGGCATCGATCCCGGCCGCCCGCGCCACCGCGCAAGCCGTCATCGGATGATCGCCGGTGATCATCACCGGCCGCATGCCGGCCGCACGGCAGCGGGCGACCGCCGCCCGCGCCTGCGGCCGCAGGGGATCGCTCAGTCCGATAAGTCCCACGAAGACCAGGTCGCTTTCGAGCGCCTCGGGCCCCAGGTCCGCCGGAACCCGCGGGTACGCGCGAGCAGCCAGGGCGAGCACCCGGGCGCCGCCGCTCGCGAGCCGCGCCTCGGTTTCCAGGATCGCGCTCCTCGATTCGGGAGACAACCGCTCCAGCCGTCCATCGACCTCCTGGCGCGAGCAGCGCTCGAGAACTCCGTCCAGAGCCCCTTTCGTGAACCCCGCCGCGGCGCCGGCCGCGAGCCAGCCCGGGCGCTCGCCGGGCGAGCCGCCGACGGCGTGGACGGTCGTCATGCGCTTGCGCCGCGAGTCGAAGGGCGCCTCGCCCACCCGGGGGAAGGTTTTCTCGAGGGCGCCCCTCGTCCATCCGCGTTCCGCCGCGGCGACCGCGAGCGCGATCTCGGTGGGGTCCCCTTCCGTCGTCGTCGCGTCGTTGCAGAGGGCCGCCGCGAGCAGCAGCGACGCCTCCCGCCCCTCGACGCTCGAGACGCGCATGCGCCCCTCGGTCAGGGTTCCGGTCTTGTCCGAGCAGATGACGGTCACCGCGCCGAGCGTCTCGACCGCGGGCAGCTTTCGAATCAGAACGTTGCGCGCGAGCATGCGACGGGCGCCGATCGCCAGCGCTATGGTGACGACGGCGGGCAGACCCTCGGGGACGGCCGCCGCCGCGAGACTCACCGCCGTCAGGAACAGCTCGCGCAGCGGCTCGCCTCGCGCCATGCCCATCGCGAAGACCACGGCGACGAGGGCGAGCGCGGCCGCCGCCAGGCGGTTTCCCAGGACATCGAGGCGGCGTTGGAGGGGCGTCGCCTCGCCGCCGGCCGACTGCATGAGGGCCGCGATCCGCCCCAACTCTGTCCGCATGCCCGTGGCAACGACGATCCCCTCGCCGCGACCGTGGGCGACCAGCGTCCCCCTGTAGACCATGCAGCGGCGCTCGGGCAGCGCGCTCGACTCCGCGGCCGCCTCGGTTTCCTTGAGTACCGCCTCCGGCTCGCCGGTCAGCGGAGCTTCGAGCACCTTGAGCGCCGCCGCCTGGAACAGCCGCGCATCGGCGGCGATGGAGGCTCCAGCCTCCAGCAGCAGGACGTCGCCGGCCACGAGCTGGGGCGCGGCCAGGCGAGTCGCCTTGCCGTCGCGGCGCACCCGCGCAAGGGGCGCGCCAAGCCGCTTGAGCGCGGCCATCGCCTTCTCCGCGCGATGCTCCTGGGCAAAGCCGAGCAAAGCATTGAGCGTCACCACCGCGCCTATCGCGGCGGCATCCTTCAGGTCCCCGACCAACGCCGACAGAACCGCGGCGGCGACAAGGATCATCATCATGCTCGCGGTGAATTGCTCCCAGAGTATGCGCCAGCCGCTCTTGGCGCCGCGGTCGATCAGCTCGTTGCGGCCGTCGCGCGACAGGCGCAGGGCCGCCTCCGACGCGGAGAGGCCGGCCGCGACATTCGTCTTGAACGCCGCCGCGGCGTCCTCCCATGAACGCCCGTGCCATTTGGCCCGCGCGAACGACGAATCGGGAGGCTCAGGCGCGCTCATCGTCCGCCTCGCGAAGCAGGGCGTCGATGACGGCCACCGCCAGAGCCGCGATGACGGGACCCAAGAAAGCGCCGAGAACTCCGAAAGCCCGGATTCCCCCGAGCGCGCCAAGAACGACCAGTCCGACCGGCAGGCGGGCCCGAGTCCCGATCAGTATCGGCCGCACCACGTTGTCGGAGGTCCCCACGACCAGGGCGAACCACCCCGCAAGCAGCGCGGCCCGGCCGGGATCGCCGCCAAGCGCCACGCTCGCGACGACGGGGACCCAGACCAGCGCGGAGCCGAAGAACGGCATCGGCGAGAACGCCATGCACAGTCCGCCTAGAAGCACCGGGAAGGGGACGCCGAGCAGCGCGAAGCCGATCATCGCGAGGACGCCTTGCAGGATCGCGACCGCGAACACGCCTTCGACCGTCGCGAAGATCATGTCGCGGGCGCGGCTCGAGATGCGCTCCTTCACGGACGGCGAGAGGGGGACGGCGGCGTTTACGCGCTTGAACAGGGCCTCGCCGTCCCGCAGGAAGAGAAACAGGCAGAGGATAAAGACCAGGAAGTCCATCAGGAGGGCGGCGCCCCTCTCGGCCGTCTTGCGCGCGGCGCGGCCCGCCCAGGCGCCGATCTCCTGGAGGTTCTCGAGCAGCAGCTCTCGAGCGTCCAGCTCGCGGAGGTAATTCCCGATCGCGCCAGGCAGCCACGGTGGAGGACGCCCGCCCCGAGCCGTGGCCTCGTCGATCGCCTGGCGGACGACGGGGTATGCGCGCGCCGATTCTTTCGCCGCGTACCAAGCGCCCAGCGCGAGAGGCAGGGCCAGGACGATGCAGACGCCTGCCGAGACCGCGGCCGCCGCGGGGGAGCCCGCGATCGCGCGCGACAACCGCCGGTACACGGGAAAGACGACCACCGCGACGATGGCCGCGGCGGCGATGACGGGGACGAACGGAGCGGCTACGCGAACGACCGCGTAGGCGAGGAGAATGCCTCCGATCGCAAGGAGGAGCTTGCCCGGCCAACGTTCGCGCGCGCTCATCGGCCTAGTCCTATCATTAGTCGGACGCTCGACCAATCTCGCCGACGTCACAGGTGTAAGACGGGCCTCGACCGATAAGGACGCTGCAACAAAGCCGCCCTCTAAAGAGGAGTTTCCCGCCTTGCGGCTAAAAGTGATGGCGGCCTATGGGCTCGTGCCTGAGCTCCCACGCAGTTGAGAGCTCTCTTTGAAATTGGGGTGACCGACGGGGTTCGAACCCGCTACCTCCAGGGCCACAACCTGGCGCTCTGCCAAATGAGCTACGGCCACCAACGACGCATATTGTAGCCGTTTTGCTCCGAAGCAGACAAGCGCGGGCGGCGGCAAGGGGCCCAGGACCGCTCGCGGCAAAGGACCCAGACCGGCCTGCCGCGAATACCCAGGGCCTTGGGACGAAAGCCTCTGTCTCCAACCGGCCGCCCGGCTAAACTTGGAGGGTGCGGCTCCGTAAAAAACCCTTAACATCGGGGGGCTACAGTCTTACCAAGATGATCCGGCTCGCGCGAGAGGCCCTCTCCTCGACGATCCAGGCCCAAAGACCCACCGTCGCCGGGTCCCTCGGCCCTGTGCGCGACCGCGGGGAATTCGTAAAATTAACTTCGAAAGCCTGGCACATGATGTCCCTCTCCCGAGCGCTCCTCGCCGCGTGCGCCGTCCTGGCCTTGTCCCTGCCCGCGTCCGCGCGCGCGCGCCGGCCCCGCGCCGTGGCGCCGGCCCCGCGCTCGCCCGCGCAGGCCCGCCGCCTGGTGGCCGAGGGCATCCGCCAGACCCAGGCCCGGCAGTACTCGACCGCGATCGCCGGCCTGGAGAAGGCGGTGAAGATGGACGACTCCTCCGCCGAGGCCTTCGCCCGCCTGGGCGACGCCTATTACAAGCGCGCCTACGAGGGCAAGTCGACCGCCGGGGCCGACAAGGACGACGCCCAGAGCGCGGTCGACGCCTTCCGCACCTCCCTGGCTCTCGACCCGGCGGGCCGCTCCATCACCGACCTCTACGGCGTCCACCACGCGTTAGCACAGTGCTACGACGTGCTGGGCCGCCGCGACGACGCCCTGGCCGTGCTCAAGGTCGCGGCCTTCGAGAGCCCCAAGAACCCGATGCCCAACCTCTACGCCGCCAGCCTGCGCATGCGCATGGGCGACACCGCCCTGGCCGCCGCCAACTTCGAGACCAGCGTCAAGCGCGCCTACCGCGTGCAGAAGGTGCCGGAGCTCGCCCGCCTGGTCCGCTCCGATTCCTCGTTCTCCGACCTGCTCAGCCTGCCCGCGAACCAGGCCACCTTGCGCGCCTACGAGGGCGCCGCGGGGGGGACGATGAGCGAGGCGCAGGCCGAGGAGCGCTCCCGCTCGGCCCGCGCGGCGACCGGCACCGACCAGCCCGCGGAGACCGGCATGCGCGACGCCGTCGCCTCTCGAAGCGCGCAACTGCGCGACTCGATCAAGGGCCAGGCCGCGGCCCAGCGCGCCGATCCCCGGACGGCGGGCGATCCCGAGGTCTATCAGATCCTGGACAAGGCCAACAACGCCTTCGCCGCCCAGCGCATGGCCGAGGCCGCGAACTACTACCGCGCGACCCTCGAGGCGGACTCGAAGCGCGGCTCGCTCGACGAGGTCCAGCGCTCCCTGGTGCTGGAGCGCCTGGGCACCGCCTACCGCCAGCAGGGCGCCACCACCGAGGCGGCGCGGGTGCTCGAGGGCGCGGTCGAGCAGATGCCGCAGAACGCCTCGGCCCATTACCAGCTCGCGCTCTGCTACGCGACCGACGGCCAGCTCGCCAAGTCGCTGACCTCGCTCAACAAGGCCCTCGACGCGGCCCCGACCAAGGCGGACCTGCGCAAGTTCATGCTCCTCGCCCGCACCGACTCCGAGCTCGAGGGCGCCCGCGACCTGCCCAAATTCGACGAGATCCTGCGCGCCCACACGGGCAAGTCCTCGTCCCGCTGAGCGCGGGATTTGGTACCATCTCGGGGATGGGTTTCTCGAGGAAGGAAGCGCCCAACTGCGACTGGTGCAAGTTCCGCAAGAACTGCTTCTACGGCCTCCTCGAGGACGCGCAGTCCAAGAAGACCTGGCGGGAGATGCGGGTCGCCAACCGCTTCCGCCCCGGCGAGACGATCTTCTACGAGGGGGAGAAGCCCTCGGGCGCCTACGTCGTCTGCACCGGCAAGGTCAAGATCTATAAGTCCAACAACGCCGGCCAGCAGCTCCTGACCCGCATCGAGTCCCCCGGCGACCTGGTCGGGCACATCTCCATGCTCGCCGGCTGGAACTATTCGGGCAGCGCCGAGGCGATGGAGGAATCGGTCGTCTCCGTTATCAACGAGGCCGAGCTCCGCGACTTCCTGCTCAAGCACCCCAAGGCGTCCCTAGCCCTATTATCGGAAGTGAGCAGGGACGTGCGCCGCGGCGAGGCCAAGGCCCGCGACATCGCCTTCAAGCCCGCGCGCTCGCGCCTGGCGGGGACGCTGACGCGGACCATGAACCCGGCGACCAAGCCCTACCCGATCGTGGCCTCGCTCAAGCGCAAGGAGATCGCGGAGATGGCGGGCCTCACCATCGAGACGACCGTGCGGCTCTTGAAGGACTTCGAGGAGCGGGGCCTGACCCGCCGCAAGGGCAAGGATATCGTCGTGACGGACCCGGAAAGGCTCAAGACCCTCGCGGGCCACTTCTCCTGAGCTCGACGCGGCGGATCTTCCCGCTGATCGTCTTCGGCAGCGACTCCACGAACTCGATCTCGCGCGGGTACTTGTAGGGCGCGGTCACGCGCTTGACGTGCTCCTGGAGCTCGCGCGCGAGCGCCGGCGAGGCCGCATGCCCATCGGCCAGGACGCAGAAAGCCTTCACGATCTGCCCGCGCGCCTCGTCCGGCACGCCCACCACCGCGGCCTCGAGGACCGCCGGGTGCTCGATCAAGGCGGACTCGACCTCGAAGGGCCCGATCCGGTAGCCCGAGGACTTGATCACGTCGTCCGAGCGGCCCACGAACCACAGATAGCCGTCGGCGTCGCGGGTCGCGCGGTCGCCGGTCAGGTACCAGCGCCCCTTGAAGCGCAAGCGGTTCTCGGCCGGGTTTTTCCAATAGCCCGCAAAGAGGCCCATGGGGGGCTTGGGCTTTACCCGCACCGCGAGGTCGCCTTCCGCGCCGTCCTTCGCCTGCCGGCCGCGCTCGTCGATCACGGCCAGGGGAAATCCCGGCGAGGGAAGCCCCATGCTTCCCGGCTTGACCTTCATGCCCGGGAACGTCCCCGCCTGCAGAACGGACTCGGTCTGCCCGTAGCCCTCGCGGATGGCGACGCCCGTCCCCTTTTTCCACGCGGCGATGACCTCGGGGTTGAGCGGCTCGCCCGCGCTGACGCAGGAGCGCAGGCGCGGCAGGCGGCGCGCCGCGAGCCTCTCCTGGACCAGGAGGCGGTAGGCCGTCGGCGGGGCGCAGAAGGACGTGGGCCGGAAGCGCTCCAGGACGTCGAGCGTCGTCTGGGGGTCGAACTTGCCGCGCGCGTCGTGGACCAGGATGCAGGCTCCGGCGTTCCACGGCGCGTAGAGGCTCGACCAAGCCGCCTTGGCCCAGCCGTTGTCGGAGAGGTTCCAGTGGAGATCGCGAGGGGTCAGGCCCAGCCACATCGCCGTGACCCGGTGCGCGAGCGGGTAGCTGACCTGGGTGTGGAGCACCATCTTCGGGTGCCCGGTCGTCCCCGAGGTGAAGAAGAGGAGCGCGGGGTCCTTCGCGCCCGTGGCCGGGCCGCGAAAGGACTCGTCGCCCGCGGCGAGGGCCGCCTCCCACGAGGACCAGCCGGGGCGGCTTCCCTCCGCGACGAAGCGGGCCGCGAGGGGACTCCCCGCGCGCGCCTCGTCCACCTTCGCCGCGCTCTCCGGGTCGGCGATCACCCCCGCGATCTGCGCGGCCTCCAGGCGGTAGCGGATGTCCTTGGGCGTGAGCTGGGTGGTGGCGGGGACGGCGACCAGCCCGGCCCGCGATAGCGCCAGCATCGCCTCCCACCACGCGGGCACGCGGGGAAGGAGGAGGAGGACCCGGTCGCCCTTCTTGAGCCCCGCTTCCGACAGCGCCGAGGCGCCCCGGCGCGAGGCCGCGGAGAGGCCGGCGAAGGTGAAGAGGCGCTCGGAGGAGAGGTCGCGGCCGATCCAGCGCAGGGCCGGGCGCCGCGAATCCTTCGCCCAGCGATCGATGACGTCGCCGGCGAAATTGAAGCGCGCGGGCGCTCGGGCGGGAAGCGGGTTTCGAAGCCGCATTCGCGAATCATAGGAATTTTACCGGCGTGACAAATCAGAATATGTAGAATTCGCGACGATGACGGGAACCTCCCACGGCGTCGGCGTCGAGCTCGACAAGGTCCAAAAACGCTTCGGCGCCGCGACCATACTCCACGAGCTCAGCCTCTCGGTAAATCCCGGGGAGTTCATGGTCCTGGTCGGCCCCTCCGGCTGCGGCAAGAGCACCGCCCTGCGCCTGGTCGCGGGGCTCGAGGAGCCCACGGCCGGGACCGTCTCCATCGGCGGGCGCGTGGTCAACGACGTCGACCCCAAGGACCGCGGCGTGGCCATGGTCTTCCAGAGTTACGCCCTCTACCCGCACATGAGCGTGCGCGAGAACCTGGCCTTTTCGCTCAAGCTGGCCGGCCTCGCCAAGAGCACGATCGAGGAGCGCGTGCGCGAGGCGGTCCGGGCGCTCTCCTTGGAGGAGCACCTCGACAGGAGGCCCAGCCAGCTCTCCGGCGGCCAGAAGCAGCGCGTGGCGATGGGGCGGGCCATGGTGCGCCATCCCAAGGTCTTCCTCTTCGACGAGCCCCTCTCCAACCTCGACGCCCAGCTGCGGGTGAAGATGCGCGCCGAGATCTCGCTGCTTCACCGCAAGCTCCGCTCGACCGCGATCTACGTCACCCACGACCAAGTGGAAGCCATGACTCTGGCCGACCGCATCGCGGTGATGCGGGGGGGCCGCATCGAGCAGGTGGGGCCGCCGCTCGAGGTATTCCACCAGCCCAAGACCCAGTTCGTCGCCTCCTTCATCGGCACGCCCTCGATGAACTTCGTCCCGGCCGACCTCCTTCCGCGCGGCGCGGCGCCCGCGTCGGCCAAGACCGCGGGCTTCCGGCCCGAGTCGGTCCGCATCGACGGGAAGGCCGCCGGCGTCGCGCTTGGCGCGGCGTCCGTCGCCTTGATCGAGCCCCTGGGAACGGGCGCGCACGTCCATTTGCGCTTGGGCGAGCACGCCTTGACCGCGGAGGCGCGCGCGGACGCCGCTCCCGCGGCGGGCAAGAAGGTGGAGGCCTCCGTGGAGGCCAAGGACCTCTTCTTCTTCGACGCCGAAGGAGCGAGGGTCGCGTGAGGCGCGCGGGCGCTTTGCCCTGGCTCCTCCTCCTGCCCGCGCTCCTGCCGCTCTGCGCCTTCATCGTCTATCCCGCCCTCGAGTCCCTGCGCCTGAGCCTGCACGAGGTGGCGCCCTTCTCCGGACGCGCGGCCTTCGTTGGGCTGGAGAACTACCGCCTGCTCGCGGGCTCGCCCGAGTACGCGCATTGCGCGCGGGTCTCGCTGCTCTTTCTCGTTTATACGGCGGCTCCCTCGGTGCTGATCGGCCTGGGCGTGGCGCTGGCCTTGGATGCCAACCCCTTTTTCTCGGGGCTCCTGCGCACGCTCTTCGTCCTGCCCGTGTCGATCTCCTCGGCCATGGCGGCGATGCTCTGGATCTTCCTCTATAACCCCACCGCGGGCTACCTCAACCGCATCCTGGAGTTGGCGGGAATCGCCGGCCCGAACTGGCTGGGCGATCCGCGCTGGGCCCTGCCCGCCGTGGCCATCGCCACGGTCTGGAAGGAGTTCGGCTTCAACGTGATCTTCTTCCTGGCCGGGCTGGCCTCGGTCCCGCCCGAGCTCACCGAGGCGGCGCGCCTGGACGGCGCGGGCCCCTGGGCGCGCTTTCGGCACGTGACCTTGCCCATACTCTCGCCGACGCTCTTCTTCGTCACCGTCGTGTCCGTGATCAATTCCTTCCAGAGCTTCGGCCAGATCCACATCCTAACCGGCGGCGGCCCGGCCGGACGGACGGACACCTTGGTCTACAACCTCTACCGCGACGCCTTCGTGCATTTTCGCACCGGCTATGCCTCGGCCCAGGCGGTCGTGCTGTTCGTGATCATACTCGCGGCGACGGCGATCCAGTTCCGCCTGGCACAGCGGCGAGTCCACTATGGGTAGAGAGAGCCGGCGCCGGGCCTGGGCTACGGCCATTCTTCTCATCCCCGCCGCCGTCCAGCTCTTCCCGCTCCTCTATCTCGTCTCGATGTCCTTCAAGGTGGGGGGAGAGGTGATGGCCTACCCGCCGCGGCTCCTGCCCAACTCGCTCGACTGGTCGAACTACGCCGCGGCCCTGCGCGCGGCCCCGCTGGCGCGCTTCCTCCTCAACTCGGCCGTCGTGGCCTGCGCGATCACCGCGCTCCAAGTCGTCACCTCGGTCCTGGCCGCCTTCGCCCTGGCCCGCATGGAATTCCGCGGCAAGGCGCTCGCCTTCGCGCTGGTCGTGGCCACCATGCTGGTGCCGGGGGAGGTGACGCTGATCCCGAACTACTTCACCTTGGCGCGGCTCGACTGGATCGACACCTACGCGGGCCTCATCGTGCCCTTCTCCGCCTCCGGCTTCGGGATATTCCTCCTCTATCAGTTCTTCCGCTCCATCCCGAAGGAGCTGGAGGAGGCCGCGACCTTGGACGGCGCCTCGCGCCTGCGCTTTCTCGTCCAGATCGCCGTGCCCCTGTCCATGCCCGCGGTCCTGGCCTTCGGCGTGTACGCCTTCATCAACGCCTGGAACATGTACCTTTGGCCGCTCGCGGTGACGCAGTCGACGGCGATGCAGACCGCGCAGATCGGGCTGGGCATGTTCCGGTCCCAGAACGAGTCGGTGAGCTGGGGCGTGATCATGGCCGCGACCACCATCCTGATCTCGCCGACCGTCCTCCTCTTCGCGGCGACGCAGAAGCAGTTCGTGCGCGGCATCACGATGAGCGGGCTGAAAGGATGAGGCGCGCGCTCGGCCTGCTCCTCCTCCTGGCGTCGCCCGCGCACGCGGCGCCGGTCGTCCTCCAGTTCTGGCACTCCATGTCCGGCCCGAAGGGCGCCCTGCTCCAGGAGATCGCCGCCGACTTCAACGCCGCGCCGGAGAACGCCGGCAAGGTCCGCGTCGAGCCGCAGTTCGTGGGCACCTACGAGGAAGGCTTGAACAAGCTGCGCACCGCGCTGCTCGCCCGGCGCGGGCCGCACATCGTGCAGATCACCGACATCGGCACCCAGGTCATGGCCGACTCGGGGGCCATCGCGCC
Source organism: Elusimicrobiota bacterium (assembly GCA_035536155.1). Lineage (GTDB taxonomy): Bacteria > Elusimicrobiota > Elusimicrobia > UBA1565 > UBA1565 > DATLOS01. Next base: position 1,563 of record DATLOS010000169.1, on the reverse strand, counting down.
CCTGCAGGACTTCATCGACGCCGATCCGACCTTCCCGCTGGCCCAGATCCTGCCCCAGATCCGGCGCTACTACACCGTCAACGGCCGCCTCGTCTCTTTGCCCTTCGCGACCTCGAACCCGGTGCTCTTCTGCAACGCCGACGCCTTCAAGCGGGCGGGCCTGAGCCGGCCGCCGGCGACCTTCGCCGAATTGACGGACTACGCCCGCCGCCTCACCGACCCGAAGGCCCGGACCACCGGCGTCACCTGGCCCCTGCACTCCTGGTTCGTCGAGCAGTTCCTCGCCCGCCAGGGACGGACCTTGGCCGACCGCGACAACGGGCGCGCGGGGCGGGCCCGGGAGGTGAACCTCACCAGCCCGGAAGCCTTCGCGTTGGTCGAGCTCTGGGCGGGGATGGTCCGGGAGGGGACCTTCGCCAACGTCGGCCGGGGCTGGGAGCCGGCGGAGCAGAACTTCCTGGCCGGGCGCTCGGCCATGCTCGTCACCTCCACGAGCGACGTCTTCGAGATCGCGCGCAAGGCGCCCTTTCCGGTGCTGACCGGGCCCCTGCCCGCGCGGGACGCGGGTACGCCGGGGGGGACCGTGGTGGGCGGAAACTCCCTTTGGATCCTCAAGGACAAGCCCGCGGCCGAGCGCGAGGCGGCCTACCGCTTCGTGCGCTTCATGGCGTCGGCCGAGAGCCAGCGCAAATGGCACGTCGGCACCGGCTACTTCCCGATCCGCGCGGACGTGATCGCGCGGCTGGAGCGGGAGGGCTTCTACAAGAGGTTCCCGGCGGCCAAGACGGCCATCGATCAACTCCGGGCGTCGCCCGACATCCCGGCCACGCGGGGAGCGCTCCTGGGCGTCTTCTCCGAGGCCCGCGAGAACGTCGAGTCGGCCCTGGAGCTGATCCTGGCCGGCTACGCCAGCCCCGCCCAGGCCCTGGCCTGGGCCAAGAGCCGCACCGACGACGCCCTCGCGCGCTACGACTCCTCTATAGCACCATAGTAGGCCCTTAAGTGTCAGGCATATAGGTCTACAGGGACCGGGGAAATTTCCCCATTTGGAACTGGTCCAGGCCTTCTCCAAGGGACATAATTCGTGAAATGAAAACGATCGCGGTTCTCCTCTGCGCCGCCTTGGCCTGGCTGACCCCCGGAGTGGGCGCCTACGAGGCCCTGGCCGCCACGGGCAGCTTCCGCGGCCCGGCGGGCGAGCGGGCGATCGTGCCGGGCACCGCGGGCGCGGCCTCCGCGCTGGGCGGCGACGCCGGGAACGCGCTCTCGACCTCGCTGACGCCCTCCGCCCTGACGGGAAGCGCGCCGGACGTCGTCCTGCCCCAGTCCGCTCTCGGCCCCGCGCCCGAGCTCACCGCCGCTCCCCAGGCCGCCTTGACGGACGCCGCCGCGCTCCCCATGAACGCGCCGGCCGCGGAAGGAGCCGCGCCGATCCTGTCCGCCGTCGGCCAGCCGGGCTCCGCGCATTCCGCCTACGACCCCGATTCAAGCGTCCAGCCCGGGCACAGCGCCGGCCCGATCTTGACCGTGCCCGCCGCCGAGCTCGCGGCGAGCCAGGTCAAG
>DATLOS010000168.1:0-13595 GCA_035536155.1 Elusimicrobiota bacterium | reverse complement strand
CGGGGTCAGGTTGTTGTGGAGGACCACGTTGGCCGTGGCGACGAAGGTCTGCGCCGGGACCAGCACCTCGTCGCCGTCCTTCCAGCGGTATTTCTCCTTCAGGGCCGCGACCGCCATGTGGAGCGCGCTGGTCCCCGAGTTGCAGAAGACGCCGAAGCGGCAGCCGTGGGCGCGCGCGAAGCCCGCCTCGAAGCGGCGGCTCATGGGGCCGTAGGAGAGCCGGTTCGAATCGACCACGCGCGCCAGGAGCTGCTTGGCCCGGGGCCAGACCTCGATGCCCCCGACGCCGATCTTTTCCTTGGGCTTGTAGCTCATGCCTCGAGCGCCCGGCCGAGAGCCCGGTGCGCCTCCTCGTTCCAGGCCGCGCGCGTCTCCAGCATGCGCGCCAGGGCCTTGGTCGCGCCCAAAGGCGCTCGCCCGAGCTCGCGCGTCGCCTTGGAGACGTCCAAGGACGTGCGCCGCGGGCGCTTCACCGGCGAGCCGCGATTGACGTCGTCGAGCTTGACCGGGACCACGCGGGAGGCGTCGAGCCCGAAAGTCCGCGCGGCCCGCCGGACCAGCTCGCACCGGGTCACGGTCTCCTCCCCCGCCAGGTGGAAGAGGCCGCTCGAGCGCCGTTCCAGGAGCTCCGCGATCGCGACCGCGACGTCGTCGGCGTAGGTGGGGTTGTATTCCTGGTCGTCGGCGGCGCGGACCTCGTTGCCCAGGCTCAGCTCCTTGAGGACGCGCACCACGAAGTTCCGCCCGCGCAGCTCCCAGCCGAAGAGGCCGCTCAGGCGCACCACGAGCCCCGCCGGGCCGAGCCCCTCCATGACCTTCTCCATCTCCAGCTTCTGTCGGGCGTACTCGCAGCCCGGCCGCGGCGCGTCGGACTCCGCGTAGCGGCCGCGCGCGCCGTCGAAGACGTAGTCGGTGGAGGCGAACACGACGCGCGCGCCGCGGGCCGCCGCTTTCCGGATCAGGGCGGCGGTCGCCTCGACGTTGACGCGGCGGCTGTCCTCGGGATGGGTCTCGCAGTAATCCACGTGCGGGTTGGCCGCCGCGACCAGGACGGCCTCGGGCGCGGTCCGCTCCAGGACGGCGTCGACGGCCCCGGCGTCGAGGATGTCCAGCGGGTGCAGCCCCGGCAGGACCATGCGCCGGCCGGTCCCGGCCGCCGACCAGCCGGGGCGCCCGCGCCAGGCGCGGAGGGCCGCATAGCCGAGCAGGCCGCTGGCACCGACGATAAGGGCGCGCATGCCGGGATTATACTTATCTGAGATTAGTTTCTTGACGGTGGGAACCGGGACGACTACACTAGCCCCGACATGCAGGCCTACCGGACCGTGCGCCGCTGCCGCATCTGCGGGAACACGCGCCTCGCGCCCGTCCTGTCGCTCGGGCGCCAGGCGCTGACGGGGGTCTTCCCGCGCGCGCGCGGCGAGCGCGTCCCCGCCGGGCCGCTCGATCTGGTCCGCTGCTCCGGCCCCCGGGAGCGCGCCTGCGGCCTGGTCCAGCTCCGCCAGTCCTACGACAAGCGCGTCATGTACGGCGACGGCTACGGCTACCGCTCCGGCTTGAACCCCTCCATGGTCGAGCACTTGCGGCGGACCGCGCGGACGGCCATCGCGCTCGCGCGGCCGCGCCGCGGGGACGCGGTGGTCGACATCGGCTCCAACGACGGGACCCTGCTGCGCGCCTTCGCCGGAAAAGGCCTGCGTCTCGTCGGCGTCGACCCGACCGCGGGCCACTTCCGCCGCCATTACCCGCCGGGCGTGCGCCTGGTCTGCGACTTCTTCGACCCCGCCCACGTGCGGCGGGCGCTGGGCGGACGGCCCGCGAAGGTGATCACCTCCCTCTCGATGTTCTACGACCTCGACGCGCCGCTCGACTTCATGCGCGCGGTCGCCGGGCTCCTCGACCGCGACGGAGTCTGGCTCCTAGAGCAGAGCTACCTGCCGCTGATGATCGAGGTCAACGCCTACGACACGGTCTGCCACGAGCATCTGGAGTACTACGCGCTCCGCCAGATCCTGTGGATGACCGAGCGCGCCGGGCTCAAGGTCGTGCGCGTCGAGCTCAACGACGTCAACGGCGGCAGCTTCGCCCTGGCCGTCGCCCGGCGGGATTCGCGCATCCCCGAGGCCTCCGCCGCGATACGGCGGGTTCTCGCTCGAGAGCGGCGCTACGAGACGCCCGCGCCCTACCGCGCCTTCCGCCGCGCGGTGCTGCGCCACCGCCGGGAGCTCCTGGCCTTCTTCCGCCGCGCCCGCGCCCGCGGCTGGACCGTGGCCGGCTACGGCGCCTCGACCAAGGGCAACGTCATCCTCCAGTTCTGCGGGCTGGGGCCCGCGGACCTCCCCTGCATGGGCGAGGTGAACCCGGAGAAATTCGGCGCCTTCACGCCCGGGACCGGCATACCGATCCGCCCCGAGGCCGACGTGCGCGCGGCCCGGCCGGACGTCCTCTTCGTCCTGCCCTGGCACTTCCGCGACTTCATCGTCCGCAAGGAGGCGGCGTACCGCAGAGGCGGCGGCCGGCTGTTCTTCCCGCTGCCCCGCCCGAGACTCCTGTGAGCGCGAAGAGCGCCCTGATCGTCGGCTCCTTCGGTCAGGACGGAACCTTGCTCCACGAGCTGCTCTCCAGCCGGGGCTACCGCCTCCTCGGGATCGGGCGAGGCCGCCTGCGCGGGGACGATCCCTCCTGGAACGAGCCCGTCGACGTGCTCGACGCCGAGCGGGTGGCGGCCTGCGTGAAGGCCTTCGCCCCGGACGAGATCTACTACCTGGCGGCCCGCCACCACTCCTCCCAGGAAGGGCGCCCGAACGACGCGGCGCTCCTGCGCGAGAGCTGGGGCGTGAACGTCCAGGGGCTGGCCAACTTCCTGGAGGCGATGCGCGTCGAGCGCCCCGCGGCGCGCCTGTTCTACGCCGCGTCCTCGCGCATCTTCGGCTTCCCGGACCGCCTCGTCGTCGACGAGAGCGCGCGCGTCGCGCCGGCGGACGTCTACGGCGTCACCAAGGCCGCGGGCATGTCCCTCTGCCGCATCTACCGCAGCCAGCACGGCGTGTACGCGGCGGCGGGGATCCTCTTCAACCACGAGTCTCCCCTGCGCGGCCGGCAATTCCTCTCGCGCCGCATCGTCCGCGGCGCGGCCGACATCAAGCGGGAGATGGCGGAGCGCCTCCTCGTCGGCGACCTCTCCAGCGAGGCCGATTGGGGCAGCGCCTCCGATTTCGTCGAGGCCATGCCCATGATCCTGGCCCTGCCCGAGCCCGACGACTTCGTGGTCGCCACCGGCGTCCGCCGCTCCGTCCAGAACTTCGTCGAGGAGGCCTTCTCGGCCCTGGGGCTGGACTGGCGCATGCACGTGGAGGAGGACCCCGAGCTCCTCAAGCGCAAGACCCCCTCGATCGTCGGCGACGCCTCCAAGCTGACGCGCGCCACGGGCTGGAAGCCGAAGACCGATTTCGCCGCGCTGGTCCGCGAGCTGGTGCAGGCCGAACGCGGACCGCTGTGAACGTCGTCCTCGAGGCCGGCCTCAACGCCGACGCCAAGCGCGGGATCGACTACTACATCGAGAACGTGGTCTTCGCCCTGGCGGAGGCCGACCGAGAGAACCGCTACACCGTCTTCTCCTATTTCTTCCGGGACTACGCGCGCAAGCGCGCCCGCCTGCCCGCGCCGGCCGCGCCGAATTTCGAGCTCGCGGCCCGGCGCTTCCCGGAGAGCCTGGTGCGGGCGCTGGAGGAGCGGCGGGGGATCCCCTTGGTCGAGCCCCTCCTGCTCGGGCGGCGGGCGGACGTCTATCACGCCGTGGGCGGGGGACGGCTGCCGCGCCTGAGGCGCGCGAAGGGCGTCCTGACGTTCTTCGACCTGGCCGACGAGACGCGCGCCCCGGACAAGGACCCCGGCCGCAAGATCAGCGCTCCCGCGCTCCTCGACGCCGCGCGGCGCGCGGACCGGATCGTCGCCACCGGCGAGCAGACGAAGAAGAACCTCATGCTCTACTACGGCCTGCCCGAGGCGAAGATCGCGGTCATCCCCACGGGCGTCAACCGGAGGGTGTTCCGGCCCGTCGAGGACGCCCGCGTGGTGGAGCACGTGCGGCGGCGCTACGGCCTGCCCGAGAGGCACCTCATGCTCATCGGTCCGTTCGTCCCCCCCCAGCGCAACAACGCGGAGGCGGTGCTCAAGGCCTTCGCCGCCGTCCGCGCGCGCGGAGCGGCCGGCGACTGCGCGCTCTCCCTCGTGGGAGCGCGGGGGCCGGGCCTGGACGCCGTCCTCGCGCGCGCCCGCGCGCTGGGGCTCGAGGATCGGACGATCGCGACCGGCTACGCGGCGCTCGAGGACCTGCCGGCGCTGTACGGCTCCGCGCTCGCCTTGGTCCATCCGACCAGCGCCGAGGGCTTCGGCTTCGGGCTCGAGGCGATGGCCTGCGGGGTCCCCTTCGTCACCTCGAATTTGCCCGGCGTGGTGGAGGCGGTCGGCGACGCGGCGCTCACCGTGCCGCCCGCCGACGAGGCGCGCCTGGCCGAGGCCCTCGAGGCCGTCCTCGCGCGGCCCGCCCTCCGCGCCGAGCTGCGCGCCAAGGGGCTGGCCCGGGCGGCCGGCTTTCCCTACAGCATGGTCGCCGGCAAGCTCCTCGCCGTCTACGAGTCCTTGGCCCGGGAGGCCCGCGCGTGAGCCTGGCGGCGCGCGTCGCCCGCAACGCCTCCTGGAGCGTGCTGGGCCAGGTCGGCGGCATGGCGGTGAGCTTCGTCGCGATCCCCCGCGTGGTCGGCCGCCTCGGCCTCGAGGCCTACGCGGTCTACGTCCTCCTCAACGCCGTCTCCAACTATCTGAGCGTCCTCTCCTTCGGGGCGGGCCCGGCGACGGTGAAATACGCGGCCGAGCACGCCGCCCGCGGAGAGGGCAAGGCGCTGCGCACGGTCGTCGCCTGGAGCGCGGTGTTCCACGGGCTCTGCGTCCTCGCCGGCGCCGCGGCCGTCGCCGCCGCGGCCCCGCGCCTCGCCGCGGGCGTCTTCCAGGTTCCCCGCGGCCTCCTCGCCGTCGGCGCCACGGCGCTGGCCTGCGCGGCGGCCGGAGGCGTCTTCGCCTCGCTGACGCAGATGTCCCTGTGCGTCCTGCAGGGCCTCCAGCGCTTCGACCTGCACAGCCTCCTCGCCTTCGCCTCCGGGGCCATGATCCCGGGCGGCGCCTGGGCGGTGCTCGCCTCGGGCCGCGGCCTGCGCGCCGTCGCGCTATGGTTCGTCGCGGCGAACGCCCTCTCCTGCGCGGCCGCCGCGGCGACGGCCTGGCGAGCCGTCCGGCGCGTCCCGCTCGGCGCGCCCGGGCGCGCGCCGACCCTGCGCGAGTTCGCCGCCTTCGGCGCGGGCATGACGCTCGGCCCCGCGGCCTCCACGATCGCGAACCAGGGCGACAAGACCTTGATCGCGAACCGCCTGCCCTACGCCGACCTGACCCTGTACTCGATCCCGTCGAGCATCCTGCAGCGCCTCCAGGTCCTGCCCGCCGTGCTCTCCTCCGTCCTCCTGCCCGCGGTGAGCGAGCTCAACGCCCGCGGCGACGGCGAGGCGCTCTCGCGCGCCTATCTGCGCTCGGTGCGCCTGCTGGCGACGGCCTTGGCCCCGGTCCTGGCCGCGCTGTTCTGCCTCATGCCCCAGTTCCTCGGCCTCTGGGTCGGAGCCGCCTTCGGCTCGCGCAGCGTCTGGCCGGCTCGGCTCCTGGTGCTGGCGCAGGCCTTCCAGCTCCTCAACTACGTGCCCAACGCGGTCGCCATCGGCTGCGGGCGGCCTTGGTACCTGTCCGCCGTCTCCGTCGGGCAGGCCGCCGTGAGCCTCGCCGCCTGGGGTCTCCTGATCCCCCGCTTCGGCATCCTCGGCGCGGCCGCGGGCGCGCTGGCGGCGCAGGCCGTGCCGGCCCTCGCCTACCTGCGCGCCGTGCATGGCCGGGTGCTGGGCCTTCCGGCTCGCCGCTTCGCCGTCGAGGCCCTGGCCGCGCCCGCGCTGTCGGGGGCCGCCGCGCTGGCGCTGCTCCTGCCGCTCCACCATCTCGCCGACAGCTGGCCGCGCCTGGCGCTCGCCGCCGCCGCGGGCGTGTGCGCCGCCGCGGCCGTCTCCTGGGCGCTGGCGCCCTCCGAGGACCGGGAGCTCGCGCTCCGCTTCCTCCGCCTGGAGCGCCGTGGCTGACGCGCCCTGCCCGGCCTGCGGCGGCCCGCCGCCTTTCGAGCGCGTGGAGAGCCACCACGACCGCGTCGGCGGGCGCGACTACGTCCTCTACCTCTGCAAGAGCTGCGGCGTGACGTTCTCCGAGCCCCGGGAGGCGGTGGGCCCGGAGTGGTACGAGAAGGCCGCCCCTCTGCGAGGGAAGGAGGCGCGCGGCCTGCCCGCGGGCGACTGGCGCTTTCGCCAGTTCTTCGCCGACCGGGTCCCGCCCGGCCGCCTCCTCGACGTGGGCTGCGGCGACGGCGGCTTCCTCGCCCTGGCCAAGGACCGCGGCTTCCGAGTCTCGGGCTTCGACTACGACGAGCGCGTCGCCGCGCGCGCGCGGGCCCGCGGCCTCGAGGACGTGCGGGCCGAGGAGCTCTCCCGCTTCCTCGCCTCCCGGCGGCCCGGGGAGTTCGACGTCATCACCCTCTTCGACGCGCTGGAGCACGTCCCGGAGCCGGGCCGCCTGGTCGACGACCTCCTCCGCCTGCTCGTCCCCGGCGGCAGGATCGCGATCACCTTGCCCAACGCCCTGCGCCCGCTGCTCCTGGGCCGGGAGGAGCACGACTACCCCCCGCACCACTTCACCCGCTGGACCCCGCGGGCGATGCGGCGCTTTCTGGAGGGGAAGGGATTCGTGATCGAGCGCCAGAGCGCGGACCACCTGCGCCTCGAGTTCCTGAGCGACCACGTGTTCTTCTACTCGCTGATGCCGCGCGCGCTCGCGGCCGCCAAGAAGATCCTCTTTCGCGGCGCGGCCCGCGAGGGCGCCAGCGTGACCCAGCTCTACGCCGAGGGCCGCGGCGAGGGCCGCCTGGCCGACCCCGCCCGCCGGCAGGCCCTGGTCGACGCGACGCGCGACGTCTTCCGCGTCCTGTTCCTGCCCGCGGCGTGGCTGTGGCGGGCCCGCATCCGCGCCCGCCAGCCCGACTGCGGCGACTGCCTCTACACCTTGGCGAGGCGCGCGTGAACATCGGCCTCGACGTCTCCGCGGCTCTAGCCGGCGGCAGCGGCCTGGCGTTCTACGTCGAGCGACTGCTCGAGGCCTTGGCGGCGCGCGCCCCGGAGGACAAGCTCTATTTGACCGCGGTGTTCCACTCGCGGCCCGAGCGCCTGCGCGCCCTGCGCCTGCCGCGCGGCTCCAACGTCGAGGTGGTCTTCCGGCGCTTCCCGCAGCGCCTCCTCCTGCCTCTCGAGGAGGCGGGCCTGCGCCTGCGGGCGCGCTGGCTGGCCGGCTTGAGTCTCGACGTCTTCCACGGCCTGGGCAACGCCGCCCCGCCCATGCCCGTTCCGACCGTCGTCACCTTGCACCACGCCGGCTCGCTGCCCGACTCGATGGGCGTCTGGGACCGCTTCTACTTCGGGCGCCTGACGCCGCGCTCCCTGCGCCGCGCCGCCGCCGTGATCGCCGTCTCGGAGTCGACCCGCGCGCAGGCCCTCCGCCAGTGGCGGCTCGACCCGGCCAAGGTCTCTGTCGTCTGGGAAGGCGGCCCGGGCGCCGAGTTTCGTCCCGGGGGCGGGGCGGATCCCAAGAATCCTTACATCTTGCACGTCGGCGCGTTCGTGGAGCGGAAAAACATCGGGATACTCCTCGAGGGATTTGCCCGCTTCCTGAAGGCCGACCCGGCCCGCCGCGAGCGACTGGTCCTCATCGGTCACGAGGGAGACGCGCTCGCCCCCGCTCGCGAGCGCATCCGCGCCCTGGGCATCGAGAGCCGCGTCGAAATCCGGACCCAAAGCCCGCGCCCGGAGATCGTCGCGCTCTATCAAGGAGCGCGCATGGTCGTGGTCCCGTCGCTCCTCGAGGGCTTCGGCTTTCCCGTGCTCGAGGCGATGGCCTGCGGCGTCCCCGTCCTCTGCTCCAACGCCTCGTCCTTGCCCGAGATCGCCGGCGGCGCGGCCCTGCTCTTCGACCCGCTGGACGCGGAAGCGCTGGCGCGCGCGATAAAGGGTGTGGCCGACGACGCGGCACTGGCGGACCGGCTGCGCGAAGCCGGCCTCGCGCGTGTGAAGCAGTTCTCCTGGGAAAGAGCCGCGGACGAGACGCTCGCTGTATACCGAGGCGTTAGACGCATCAATAAATGAAGGATCAAGTTCTATATTTCCGAGGCGCTTCTTTTGGCCAAACGCAGCATCGAGGCCCGAATGCCATTTAAAATGTCGGGAGAAGACTATCAGGACTCATCGCTCGAAGGGCTCATAAAGATTTTTAAGAAACTGACCAGCAACGAGACACTGGCACGAAATCTCGAGGCATTCAAGCGTGAGCGGAATTTTCTTAGCTATGAAGCCATAACGAGCTGCCTCGTTGAGGGCGACCTCTTGACAAGACGATGTCTTGTCACAAGAACGGCATGTTGCAAACACTGTTTTTTGTCAATAGAAATTTACATTTGAAATAAATAGATAATTTTGTGTTTCAGATATCTCGGGTGGTATACTTTTCTCAAGGGTAAGTCCTATCTGTTCGTGCCTTATGGCATTAGTTGCCCGCAAGGGTGACCGGCAGATAGGCGCCGTTTTTCTGAGAGGCGAGCTCACAAGAGTTCGCCTCTCTTGTTTTTACGGCCAGACAATATCTTGTTTCAGGTAGGGCTGAAGCACGCTGTAGAAGGTTGCATCTCCGTGCTCGCGATACCGAAAGATTGCCCACGCCACAAAGTCGACGGCACGCAATCCGTAACTTTGGTGGGAGAACATGTGATCGATCTTAAACTCAGTGGGCGGATTTGGGCGGGACCAAATTCTGGTTTCGATATAGCCATCAAAATGCTCCAGGGTATGCGATTCCTTGTTCCTTTGGTCCACAATAAGATGAATGTCGTCATGGTGTAGGGCAGCCGGGATTATGACCCAAGACGTGAAGTAGTTGTAAAGAATTCCATAGGGTGCTTTCTTGAGATTCGGCCTGACGATCTTCGCCTTCACCACCGAGACGGCTCGGATCTCTTCGCTATGGCTCCCGATCAATTGCAGCAATTCACAGATGACCGCGTTAGGGTTCTGCTTCCAAGGCGCATTTGCAGGGATAGACCGGTTGGGTCGAGAATGATAGAGCTCCGTAGCCTTGATCTCCTGTGCTTTAGGCCAGCCATTAGAAATTAAGCGGGCACTCCATCTTTTTACGGCATTCTTCAGGCGGTTCGCGTCACTCGTGCACACCAAGGCCCCAACGAAATGCCTTGAGCCACTTGGATTAAATCCGAGCTCTCCCGACTCATCCAAGTACATCATGCGCGGCGCCATGAGGCATATTTTAGCAATACGTCCCTCTTTCCCAAATTAACTAAGAGCCCTTTGGAAAAGCAGGCGTCTAACCAGTTAGCGCTGACGGCCGCCTAGTCCGCCTCGGTCGCTCCATGTCTTCGAATGAACCATTACTGGGAAAAATACTTTGAATTCCGAACTGTTGTCGACAACAGTTCGAACCATTGAGATGCTTCGCGGCCCGTCTCGATCTCGCCGACGACGGTTCCCATGCCGCCGCCGATGAGGTATCATCGCGCGATGCCGCGCTCGATCAGCGTCGTCGTCCCGGCGTATAACGAGGAATCCGCCGTCACGGCGGTGGTCCGGGACCTGCGCGCGGCTCTTTCCAAGACCGAGCACGAGATCCTCGTGGTCGACGACGGCTCCACCGACAAGACCGCCGAAGCCGCGAAAGCCGCGGGCGCGACCGTCCTGCGCCACCCGGTCAACCGCGGCTACGGCCGCTCGCTCATCACCGGCTTCAACGCCGCGCGCCACGACTGGGTGCTCATGATCGACGCGGACGGGAGCTACCCGCCGGCCGAGGCGGCGAAGCTCCTCGCCGCCTCCGAGGACTTCGACATGGTGATCGGCGCCCGCCAGGGAAAGCTCTTCTGGGGCCCGCCCGTGCAGTCGCTGCTGCGCTGGATCTACCTCTCCTTGGCGCGCTTCGTCGCGGGCGAGGCCATCCCCGACGCGAACTCGGGCCTGCGCCTCATCCGCAAGAGCGAGCTCCTGCGCTCGATCCCCTTCCTCTGCCTGGGCTACTCGTTCTCGACGACCATGACCCTCTCCTTCATACAGAGCGGCCGCTTCGTCGCCTACGTGCCCATCGACTTCGTCGAGCGCACCGGCCGCTCCAAGGTCCGCCCCATCCGCGACATCCTGCGCACGCTCCAGATCATGAACCAGATCATGATCTACTACAACCCGGTCAAGCTCGCCGTCACGCTGGCCGGCGCCGTGTTCCTCGGGGGCGCGATGCTGGCCGGCGCGCTGGGCGCGAGCGGCCTCCCGGGCCCGGCGACCGGAGCGCTGGTGTCCTGCTCGGGCCTCGCCCTCCTCACCTTCCTCATCGGCTGCCTGCTCGACGCCTTCCGCATGCACTGGCAGGACAAGGACAGCCTGCTCGAGCGCCGGTGACCGGGGGCGCCGCGCCCGAGCGGCCTCCTCTTTGGCTCGTCGCCGCCGCCGCCGCGGTCCGCGTCCCCCTCCTCGCCGTCGCCCTGCTCCATCCTGAGCGCTGGCTGCGCGGGGACTGCCGCAACTACCTCGACCTCGCCTGGAGCCTGCGCTCCGCCCACGCCTTCGCCCTGGGCTCGCCGCTCTCGCCGCAGACCTACCGCACCCCGGGCTACCCGCTGCTGCTCTCCTTGCTCACCTTCTTCCCGGGCTCGGCCGCGCGCTGGGCCGCCGTCTTCCAATCCGCGATGGGCGTCGGCGCGGCTATTCTGCTCTGGCGCTGGCTGCGCCGGCTCACCGACGAGCGGAGCGCGACCCTGGGGGCCCTCGTCCTGGCGCTCGATCCGGTCCTGCTGTTCCATACCCCGCTCCTGCTCACCGAGACGCTCTTCCTCGGCCTGATCCTGCTTGCCGCCCTGGCGACCGCCGAGTCCTGGGAGGACGCGCGCCGCGGGCTCGCCGCCCGCGCCGGCTTGCTCTGGGCGGCGGCGGCCTTCGTGCGGCCGGTCTCGCTCTACTGGCCCGCGGCCCTGGCCTGGGGGTATCGCAAGCGGCCTCGCGCGCTGGCCGCGTTCCTGGCCGCGGCCTTCGTCGCGCCGGCCGCGTGGGCGCTGCGCAACCACGCCCAGACCGGGCACCTCGTCTTCTCCTCGATCGCCGACGACAACCTGCTCCGCTACCCCGCGGCGTCCGTAGAAGCCATGGCGACGGGGCAGAGCTGGAGCTCCTGGGACGAGCGCCTGCGCGCCGAGGTCGAGCGCTCCCATCCGGACGGCTTCGCGACCGAGGCCGCCCGCGCCGCGGCCTACGGCGCACGCGCCCGGCCGATCCTCTCCGCCCATCCCTTCCTGCTCGCGCGCCACTGCGTCGTGGGGGCCGTCAAGACGCTCGCGGGGACCGGCCTCGAGATGCTCGTCGAATGGACCAGCGGGGAGACCCAGCCCGGCGCCGACGCCGAGTACAAGACCGGCGTGAGCGGAGGCGGGACTTTGGCCCTCCTCAAGCGCCACCCGGCGCTGATCCCTCTTCAGCTCGCCTATATGGCCGCGCTCGCGGGGCTCTATCTCGCCGCGGGACTCGGCGTCGGGCGCCTTCTAAAGGAAGAGAAAGGAGAACGTCTGCTGCTCCTCGCCGGCTCGGCGGGCTATTTTCTCTTGATGGCGAGCTCGCAGGGCTACTACCGCTACCGCATCCCCATGCTGCCCTTCCTCGCCGCCCTGGCGGCCTTCGGGATTCAGTCCGGAAAAAAGCCGGCCCTCAAGCGTCCGGCCCCGCCAGATTCGTACGACTCGTACAAGCGCAGATAGGCGGACGGCGAGGCCACCGCGAGGGCGCAGGTCGCGGCGCGGAAGAGGCCGAATCGGCTGGCGCCGTGCGCGCCCACGAGCCCGAGCCATTCCCCGAACGCGCGGCCGCGCTCGCCGCGCTCGGCGTGGAGCAGGATGCGCCGGCGCCGGATCTCGAGATCCTCGAGGCGCTCGGCTCGGGAGCTGCGCGCGAGGCCGCGCCCCGCGAGCAGAGGGTCGATCTCCCTGCGGTAGATCGCGCGCATGCGCAGATCGAGCTCGAGCTTGGCCGGGTCGCGCAGACCCAAGGCGCAGTGGTTCGCGCCGTGAATGCGGTGAAAGCCCAGCACCTCGGGGATATTGGCCACGTCCGCGTGGAACATGGCCTTGGTGAGCAGGAGATCGTCGAGGTAGTAGAAGATGTCGGCGGGCAGGGGCAGGATCTTGTCCAAAACGCCCCGGCGGAACGCGATCCCGCTGGTCGCGCCAAACTGGGTCCGCCGGTCGAGGAAGTCCTCGAGGCGATAGCGCGCCGGCCACTCCGGAAATACCCTGGGGATCGGCGCTCCGGCGGCATCCGTGTCCTGCAGCCGGTGCTCGACCGCCCCGACCGCCGGGTCCTCGAAGGCCGCCGCCGCCTTGCGCGCCTTGTCCTTGGTCCAAAAGTCGTCCGAGTCGAGAAGGCAGATGATATCTCCCGTCGCCGCGGCGAAGCCGGCGTTGAACGCGCTCGCCTGGCCCCTGGGCTCGCCCAGCACGGCCTTCACCCGCGCGCCGAAGGAGGCGATCACGGCGCGGGACTCGTCGGTCGAGCCGTCATCGGCGACCACGCACTCCACCCCGCCGGGATAGTCCTGCGCCAGCACGCTCTCGATGGCCTGCCCGAGGAAGCGCCCGTAGTTCCGGTTGTCGATGACCGCGCTGATCCGCGGCGCCATCACTTCGCCGCGGTCGCGCGGCTCAAGCGAAGGATCGACGAGGGCAAGGTCCCCGACTGCCCCATCGAGTGCTCGTAGCGCTGGGCCGCGCGGCCGGGGTTGAAGGGGATGTTCAGGGCGCGGCGCACGTCCCGCTCAGTCGCGTCGCGCAAGGACACAAGCTCCTCCGCGCTCACGTGGTCCGTCCACACGAAGGAATGGTAGCCCCCGTTGGGGTCGCCCTTGTAGTAATCCGCCACCTCGGTGTAGTCGACCTCCTGGGAGTAGAGGCGGTCGCCCGTCTTCTCGAAGGTGTACACCCATACCCCGGGCCGCCCGGGCATGGGCTCGGCGCGGTCGTAGTAGGGCGTGCCGGGGTAGGTGGTGATGATGGTGACGTCGAAGTCCTCGGGCTTGGCCTCGAGGAGCCAGTCGCGGGTCTCCGCGATGGTCTGAGCCGACTCTCCGGGATGGCCGATCGACATGAGCGCCTTGACCTTGAGGCCGTGGCGGCGGGCGATCTCCACGCAGCGCGTGTTCTCCTCGCGCGTGGCCTTCTTGTTGATGTTCTCCAGGATGCGGGGCGAGCCCGACTCGAAGCCGGTGAGAATCCAGCGAAAGCCCGCGGCGCGCATGGCCTCGGCCTGCTCGTCGGTGAAGAGCTGGGACTTGATGAAGCCGCGCAGGCGGAACTCGACGCCCAGGCGGTCCTGCAAAGCCCGGATGGCGCGCATCAGCTCGACCATCTTCGGGTTCACGTTGAGCTCGTCGTC
>DATLOS010000167.1:0-6803 GCA_035536155.1 Elusimicrobiota bacterium | reverse complement strand
GGAAACATGGACCGGCTCGCCTCCATCTGCGGCGTCCCCCTGTCCGCGATCTCCGACTGGGTCAACGGGACGACCAACATCCCCTACCACTCCCTCCAGCGGCTGGCCCAGGAGCTGGGCATCGAGCAGCCCCAGGTCAGCGAGCTGCGCCGCGAGTTCCAGTCGGCGTCCGCGATGCCGCAGACGCGGCGCGCCGAGCCCGAGCCGCCGCCGTCCCGCGCCGAGGCCCGGCGCGAGCTCAAAAAAGTTCAAGACGTCGACCGGCCGCGCCGCCAAGAGCGCCAGCGCAAGGCCCCCAAGGCCCAGCAGGCCCCCCGGCAGGAGCGCCAAGAGCGCCAAAAGAAGCAGGAGCGCAAGCCGCAGCGCCAGCAGCAGCGCCAGCCGCAGGCGGCCAAGGGGCCGTCCGCGCCCAAGCTCTCCGACAAGCTCGCGTACTGGACCGGCGCGCTCTTCGCCGCCGCGCGCGCCGAGGAAGGCCGCATCGTCTTCACCGCCGATAAGCGCATCGGCCAGAACTACGCCGGGACCTGGTCCGGCATCGCCGACGAGCTCTTCGGCGTGCGTCCCACGCTCTACATGGCCGAGGAACGCAAGGTCCAGCGCGCCGAGCTCCTGACCGCCGGCCTCGAGGACTTCTTCGCCCGGCTCGAGTTCAAGCCCGGCGCGTCGCCGGAGCAGGCCCCGGGCGCGCCCCGCTGGGCCTGGTCCAACCCGGACTGGAAGACCGCCTTCCTGCGCGGAGTCGTCGACGCCTCGGCGCGCTTCAGCCGCGCGCCGTCCCTGCAGATATCGAGCCTCTCGCCGCGCCTGCGCCAGTCGCTGCAGAAGATCCTGTCCTCGCTGAAGTTCACGGTCCAGGAAGGCCCGGAGGGCGCCTTGATCCTCGAGGGGGCGGAGGCCGTCGAGAAGTATTTCGACACGGTCGGCACCGGGAACATGAAGCTCAAGGACCAGTTCAAGGCCTACCGCTCGGGCGCCCAGGAGCCGGCGGAGGACGCCTCGGACGCCGCCCCCTCGGCGGAGCCGGTGGCGCAGACCGAGCTCGAGACCCCGATCGAAGCCGACGCCGGAGTCCCGGAGGCCGGCCCCGAGGAGCCGCCGCCGGCGGCCGAGGGCTCCGCGCCCGCGGAAAAATCCGCCGACGCCCCGGCCAAGCCGGCCCGCCCCGCGGCGCGGCGCAAGCCCAAGCGCACCGCCTACCGCGGCAAGCCCGGCAGCCGCTAGACCGCTCCCGCGGCGGCTTGACGGGTCGCCGGCCCGCTGATATCCTCGACGCGCATGTCGTTCGAGGAGCCGGCCTCAATCGAGGTAGTGATCCGTCCGCGCCGCGGCTGGCTGGACGCCGATTGGGCGGAGGTCCCGCGGCGGCGGGAGCTGGCCCTCCTGCTGGTGCGCCGCGACTTCCTCGTCCGGTACGCGCAGACGGCCCTCGGCCCAGCCTGGTCCGTGCTCCAGCCCCTGCTCACCGCAGCGGTGTTCGTCGCGGTCTTCCACAAGGCCGTCCGGATCCCGACGGACGGCCTGCCCCCGGCGCTCTTTTACCTGAGCGGCCTGCTTTTCTGGGACTACTTTTCCCGCTCCCTTCTGGGCGTCTCCACGTCCCTCATCGACAACGCGGCGCTGTTCCGGAAGGTCTACTTCCCGCGGGTCATCGTGCCGCTCTCCCTCGTCGCATCCAACCTGATGGCTTTCCTGCTTCAGCTCGCCGTCTTCCTGCTGGTATACGCCGGCTTCCTCATCGCCGCGCCGGCGAGCGCGGCCCGGCCCGGACCGCTGCTCTTGGCGCTGCCCCTCCTCCTCGCGCTGACCGCCGCCCTGGCTCTCGGGGTCGGGCTCTGGATCGCCGCACTGACGGCCAAATACCGCGACCTGCACCAGCTCACCCGCTTTCTCGTGCAGCTCTGGATGTACGCCACCCCCCTCGTGTTCCCGGTTTCCGCCGTGCCCGCGCGCTGGAGGCCCATCTTCGAGCTCAACCCCATGGCCGCGATCATCGAATGCTCGCGCCGGGCTTTCCTGGGCGCGGGCGTCGTCGCGCCGCGAGCGCTCGCCGCCTCGGCTCTGGCCGCCGCCGTCTTGCTGGCGTCGGGCCTGGGAGTATTCGCCGCGGCCGAGCGCACGGCGGTCGACACGCTCTGATGCTGCCCGCCATCCGCGCCGAAGGCCTCTCCAAGCGGTACCGGGTCGGGACGCCCGGCTCAGCGACGCTTCGGGAAGCCTTCTCGCGTTGGCGACGCGGCGAGCCGGATCCTCGCGAGCTCTGGGCGCTGCGGGACGTCTCTTTCTCGATCGCCCCCGGGGAGACGCTCGGCATCATAGGGGGAAACGGGTCGGGCAAGTCGACCCTTCTGAAGATCCTATCTCGGATCACGGAGCCGACGGCAGGGTGCGCGGTCCTGCGCGGGCGAATCGCCTCCCTGCTCGAGGTCGGGGCCGGCTTCCACCCGGAGCTGACGGGCCGGCAGAACGTCCACCTCAACGGCGCCATACTGGGCATGACTCGCGCCGAGGTCGCCCGGAAGTTCGACGCGATCGTCGCCTTCTCCGGCGTCGAGGGCTTCATCGACACGCCGGTCAAGCGCTACTCCAGCGGGATGCACCTGCGTCTGGCGTTCTCCGTGGCCGCCCATCTGGAATCGGAGATCCTGGCGGTCGACGAGGCCTTGGCCGTCGGCGACGCGGCTTTCCATAGGCGATGCCTGGACAAGATGGATGAGCTGCGATCGGCGGGGCGCACGATCCTCTACGTTAGCCACGACCTGGAAACCGTTTCCCGCCTCTGCGCGAGAACGCTCTGGCTCGAACGGGGCGGCGTGCGGGACATCGGCCCGACCGCCGAGATCGTCCCGGCCTACCTCGCGGTCCTCCTGCCGCTTGGGGGCGCCCCGACATGACCGCCTCCGGCGCGCGCGCCCCGACCCTCAGCGTCGGCCTCATCGTCAAGAACGAGGAGCTCCTCCTCGGGCAATGCCTGCGCAGCGTGCGCGCCGTCGTCGATGAGATCATCGTGGTGGACACGGGCTCCACCGACCGCACGGTGGATATCGCCCGGCGTTTGGGCGCGCGGGTCCTCTCCCATCCCTGGGACGGCAATTACGGCCGGGCACGGAACGTCTATATCCGCAACTCTTCCTGCGACTGGATCCTGGTCCTCGACGCCGATGAGAGGATCGCGCGGCGGGACGCCGGACGCCTGAAAAGGCTGCTCCGGAGCAGCCGCTGCGCCGGATATATGCTCCCCTGGCGCGATTATTCCGCGGCCCACAACCTGCTTTCCGACTGGCGGCCCAACCGAGGAGAATATCCCTGGGAGGAGAATTTCTCCGGCTGCCCCGGCGCCTCCCATCAGGGCAAACAGCTGCGGCTCTTCAAACGCCTGCCCGGCGTCGCCTATTGCGACCGCCACCGCTCGACGCATGTGTCGGTCCAAGCCTCCTTGCGCGAGCTGGGAGGCCGGATCGAGACGGCGCCCATAGTGCTCCATCACTTTCAGCATCGGAAAGGAGGGGGACCGTTCATCCTCAAAAAGCAAAAAGAACGCCTTGCCGGAGAGCTGCGCAGGCTCCGCTTCGCCCCCCGGGACATCCTGCCCCACCTGAACGCGGGCAAGACCCTCTTCAGCATGGGCAGGGACGCCGAAGCCTTGCGTCTTTTCAAGAGAGCGGCTGCCCTGGACCCGAAGAACGACGAGCCCCGCTTCCTGGCCGGGCTCGTGTACAAGGAAACGGGCCTCCTAGGAGCGGCGGCCCGAAGCCTGAAGGAAGCCCTCTCCATCAAGCGCGACAACGCCGACGCCTGGGCCGCCTTGGGCATCGTCCACGATTTGGCCGGGAATACCCGCCTCGCCGAGGGCGATCTGAAAACGGCCCTGGCCCTGCGCCCCCTCCACCTCCTCGCGCGAAACGCGCTCGGCGTCGTCCGTTGGAATCAAGGGGACCGCAAGGCCGCGGAGAGGGATTTCCGCCGCGCCCTGCGCATCCATCCTCGCTTCGCCGCGGCGTACTCGAACCTGGGCCGGCTCTACGCCGAGATGGGGAAACTCGGGCTGGCACGGCGCGTCCATCGGAAGGCGATCAAGCTCGCCGCGCTCTGAGCCCATGGAAACGCGGCATCCCGCCCCCGAAGACGCCGCCTTCGATGAAGAGGTCGTGGATCTGCTCGTGGAGACGCTCCGAAAAAAGGGGACGCTGGCGCTCACGCCCAGCGGCTGGAGCATGTTCCCGGTGATCTTCCCCGGAGACTCCGTCCTCATTTCGGCCTGCCCTACGGAGGGCCTCCGCCCCGGGGACGTCGTATGGATCAGGCGCAGGAGGGGTCTGACCCTGCACCGCGTCTATCGCGTCGCGCGAGACGCCCCCGCGGGGGAAGCGCTCGTATTCACGAAGGGAGACGGCAATCTCCAGCCGGACGCCCCCGTCCGGGCCGGCGACGTCGCGGGAAAGGTCGTCTCCTGCGGCCGGAGCGCCGCCCGGAGGCTGCTCTGGCGCGTCAGCGACGCCGCCATGAATTGCCTGATCCTGGCCCTCGTAAGCCCGGCCGGAAGACGCGTCCGCGCGATTTTAAAGGGCCGCTTCCGGGATTGTTTTTCCGGCGGACACGGGCTATAATTCCGTCGACAAGGCGCGCGCCTCTTCGACGGTGCGGCGCCGGTTTCCGGAGGCGAACATGAGAAAGAAGCCGGCCTTAACGAGGAAAAAGAATAAGAAAACCGTTTATCAAAAGCCCGCCCTCCGGCGGCACGGGAACCTTCGCTTCCTGACCCAGATGGAGTGACGGTGTCGGACCTGAACAAAAGATTTTCCATCGATGAGAGCCGCGTCAGCTGGAGGCTGATGGGGGATCAGGCGATGATCCTCGATCTCGACAGCGGTTTCACCTACAGCCTCAACCAATCCGGGGCGCTCATCTGGCAGGGCATCGGCAAGGAACGGACCTTGGCGGAGATACTCAAGTCCCTGAAGGAGGCGTACGACCTCCGGGAGGAGAGCCTCCTGCGCGACCTCCTGAGCCTGCTCCGGGAGTTGGAGACGGCCGGGCTCGTCGTTCCCGCGAAAGCGTCCTGAGGGATGGACCGGCGCATCCTCATCGGCGCCCGCCGATGGGCCATCCGAATCAGCACCCCGCATCGCGGCTTTCTCAGGGTCCTCAAAGAAAGACTGCCCCACTACTTCCGACCCGCCCGGAAGGATAGGCCGCGCGCCGACGACATCCATTTTCGCTTCCAGCGGGCTCAGCCGGAAACGGGGACGGCCGACGGCGAAGACGCTCCCCAGTCCTATCCGGTCGAGAACCTCGGGCTCTCCCGGAGCATCCGCTTCAAAAGCGGACGGATCTCCGTCCGCGTGGAGAAAAAGAGGGGGGTCGAGGACGCCTGCCTCTACCATCCCTGCTTCCTGGGCCCGCTGAGCCTCGCGCTGCGCGAATTCGGCGCCACGCTGGCCCATGGAGCGCTCGTATCCCGCGGCAAGGAGGACGGCATCCTGCTCCTGGGCCGCAGCGGCTCGGGAAAGAGCACCCTGTCCCTAGCCTTCCTCGCGAAAGGCTTCCGCTACTTCTCCGATGAGCACCCGATCCTCTTCTCCCGAGGAGGCCGCGTCATGGGCTCCGACTTCATCAGCCGCATCGCCTTGCCGCCGGCCTCCGTCCGCCTCTTCCCCGAGCTGGCCGGCTCCCTGCGCTGGGACGGACGGAGGCGGAAATATCTCCTCGATCCCGACAAGGCCTATCCAGATCGCCTCGGCAGCGCCTGCGCCGTGCGCACGATCCTCTTCCCCCGATTCTCCGAGACGGCCTCCCTCTCCGCCAGGAGGCTGACCCCGCTGGAGCTGTTCCAGACGCTGATGACGGACGATTACTTCTCGCTGTCCTCCCGGAACGCGATCGAACGGGGCTTGAGCCGGCGCTACCTCGATCTCATGGGCCGGTTGGCCAACCAGGCCCGGGGGTACGCCCTGCGCTATGGGCCGCGAGACGTCCGCTCCCTGCCCGACTTCGTGGGGCGCCTGCCGCGGATCGCATGAAGTATTTTTTCCTCAGAAACGACGACGTATGCCGCCTGGACGGCAAGCTCCGCGCCTTCTTCGAGGCATGCCGCGGGCTCAAAACGGTCTCCGCGGTGATCCCTTCCCGGCTGACGCGGGAGTGCGCCGAATTCCTCAAGTCCCAG
Organism: Elusimicrobiota bacterium; assembly: GCA_035536155.1. Taxonomy (GTDB): domain Bacteria; phylum Elusimicrobiota; class Elusimicrobia; order UBA1565; family UBA1565; genus DATLOS01. The sequence continues at coordinate 637 of DATLOS010000167.1, read as the reverse complement.
CCCACCGACGTGGTCCAGCACGGTCACCGGCACCGGCGCGACCGGCCCGAGGACCTGGCGCGGGGTATGGCCGTCATGAATGCCCGCTTCGGCCGACGCTGGGTCAAAGCCTATGTCCCTCCGTTTCACCGCTTGGACGTCCCGACCATCCAAAGCCTGGCGGCCCTGGGCTTCAAGGCCGTGTCGGCCGGCGCGGACTCCTCCCCGATCTCCTTCCTGGCCGGATCCGACCTGCTGGGCCTGCCCGTCCGGATGGGATTGGACTTCGAAATGAACAAAAGGGGCGCCTCCCTGGAGACGATCCGGAAGTTCGTCGAGAAGAACTCCCCACGGCACGCCGTATTCGGGATCGTGGTCCACCACAGGAAGATCCGGGACATGGAGGCCTTCCGGCGGGTCATCGGTTTCTTGAAAGATCACGCCGAGAAGGTCGGAGCCCGCGCGATCGGCTTCAAGGGCGCCCTTCGATTGTTGTCCCTGCCGTCGATCGGCGCCCGTCGCAAGGCGCGGGAGCTCATCCGGCGGCGTTTCGCCTCGCACGGCCCCCTGGGGTCCGACGATTTCCTGGGCCGGATCGGGGATTTCCACCGGCTCGGGCCCCGCGGCGGCTGACCTCGAGCCAAAGCGCCTCGTAGGC
>DATLOS010000166.1:0-3033 GCA_035536155.1 Elusimicrobiota bacterium | reverse complement strand
CGCGCAGTACGACCGGCTCGCGGCGGGGATCCGGCGCCGGGCTCGCCTGCCCGCCGGGGAGATCGAGCGCAAGGTCTACCCCGAGGGCGAGCGCGGCCTGCGCATCCTGACCCCGGTGCGCGGCCGGGACGTCGTCCTCCTCGGCGGCACCTACTCGGACTCCGCGCTGGCCGACATGTTCGACCTGGCCTGCGGCATGGTCCAGGACGGCTGCCGCAGCCTGACCTTGCTGGTGCCCTACTTCGGCGGCTCGACCGCCGAGCGCTCGGTCCGCCCCGGCGACGTGGTCATCGCGAAGAACCGGGCGCGCATCCTCTCCGCCATCCCCCGCGCGCCGGGCGGCAACCGCATCGCGCTCCTGGACCTCCACTCGGAGGGGATCGCCTACTACTTCGACGACCCCATGATCCCGACCTTGCTCCGGGCCCAGCCCGTGACGCTCGCGGCCGCGCGCTCCCTGGCGCCCGACGGGATCGTCCTCGCCTGCACCGACGCGGGCCGGGCGAAGTGGGTCGAGTCCCTGGCCAACGACCTCCGGGTGCCCGCGGCCTTCATCCTCAAGCGCCGCGTGAGCGCGACCCGGACCGAGGTCACCGCGGCCAACGCCGACGTGCGCGACAAGACGGTGGTGATCTACGACGACATGGTGCGCTCCGGAGGCTCGCTTCTGTCGGCGGCCGACGCCTACCGCAAGGCGGGCGCCCGCTCGGTCTCGGCCGTCGTGACCCACGCCGTCTTCGCCCCGGGCGCGCTCGACGCCCTCCAGCGAAGCGGCCTCCTGCGCCGCCTGGTCGCGACCGACAGCCACCCCTCGGCCCTGGCCCAGCCCAAGACCCCCTTCTTCCAAGTGCGCTCCTGCGCGGAGATCTTTGCCGACTACCTGAAGGCCTCGCGATGAAGCTGGTCCGCGCCGGCGCCGCCTCGGTCAACCAGGTTCCCATGGACTGGGACGGGAACCTGAAGCGGATCGTCGCCGCGATCGACGAGGCCCGCCGGCGGAAGGTCGCCATCCTCTGCCTGCCCGAGCTGGCGCTCTCCGGCTACGGCTGCGAGGACGCCTTCCACGCCGAGTTCGTGCACGAGGCCTCCTGGAGGAGCCTGGAGCGCTTGGCGCCCCGGACCAAGGGCATCGTGGTCGGCGTGGGCCTGCCGGTCTTCCATGACGGCGGCCTCTTCAACGCCGCCGCCCTGCTCTGCGACGGCAAGCTCCTGGGATTTGCCGCCAAGAAGTTCCTGGCCGGCGACGGCATCCACTACGAGCCGCGCTGGTTCAAGCCCTGGCCGGCCGGCGTGCGCGGCCGCCACGTCCGCGGCGGCAAGTCCTATCCCTTCGGCGAGGCCCTCTTCGACGCCGGAGGCGTGCGCCTCGGCTTCGAGATCTGCGAGGACGCCTGGGTCTCGAACCGCCCCGGCGGGGCGCTGGCCTCGCGCGGCGCCGACGTCCTTCTGAACCCCAGCGCCTCGCACTTCGCCTTCGGCAAGCAGGAGACGCGCCGGCGCTTCGTGGCCGAGGGCTCGCGCGCCTTCGGCGTGGCCTACCTCTACGCGAACCTCCTGGGCAACGAGGCCGGGCGCGTGATCTACGACGGCGCGACCTTGGTGGCCTCCGAGGGCAAGATCGTCGCCCAGGGCCCCCGCCTGGGGTTCCAAGACGGCTACCTGACCTGGGCGGACGTCGACGTGAGCTTGAACCGCCTCTCCCGCGCCCGCGCCGCGAGCTACCAGCCCGATCTCGCCGCCGGGGAGGAGGGCCTCGCCCGCCGCCCGTTCCGGTTCCCGAGGCTCCCGCCCGGAGCGAAGCCCCCCGCCGCGCCCGCGTGGGAGTCCTCGCCGCGGATCAAGGAGGAGGAGTTCACCCGCGCGGTCTCCCTGGGCCTCTTCGACTACCTGCGCAAGAGCCGCGCGCGCGGCTTCGTCGTCTCCTTGAGCGGCGGCGCCGACTCCTCCGCCGTCGCCACGCTCGCCTCGCACGCCCTGCGCTCGGCCCGGGTCGAGCTGGGGCCCGCCGGGCTGGCGGGTAAGCTCTCCCACGTCCCCGGCCTCAAGGCCGCGGGCGACGCGTTGACGCGCCGCATGCTGGCCTGCGTGTACCAGGCCAGCGAGAACTCCAGCGCCGAGAGCCGCTCCGCCGCTCGGGCGGTGGCCCAAGCGGCGGGAGCGGAGTTCGCGGAGTGGGACATCGCCCCCGCGGTCAAGTCCTACTGCGAGACGGTCTCCAAGACCCTGGGCCGAAAGCTGAACTGGAAGGACGACGACATCGCGCTCCAGAACATCCAGGCCCGCGTCCGCGCCCCGGGCGCCTGGCTCTGGGCCAACACCCGCTACGCGCTCCTGCTCGCGACCAGCGACCGCTCCGAGGCCGCGGTGGGCTACGCCACGATGGACGGGGACACCTCCGGAGGCCTGAGCCCGATCGCGGGCATCGACAAGGCCTTTCTTCTTAAGTGGCTCAAGTGGATGGAGACGCACGGTCCGGAGGGCTCCGGCCCCGTGCCCGCGCTCTCCGTCGTGACCCGCCAGCGCCCCACCCCGGAGCTGCGCCCCGCCGCCGCGGCCCAGATGGCCGAGGACGACCTCATGCCCTACGAGGTCCTCGACGTCTTCGAGCGCGCCTTCGTGCGCGACCGGCGCTCCCCGGCGGACATCCTGCGGACCGCGCTCTCGCGCTTTCCCAAGACGCCGCGCGCGCGCATGAAGGAGTGGCTGGCCCGCTTCCTGCGCCTGTGGTGCCGCAACCAATGGAAGCGCGAGCGCTACGCCCCCTCCTTCCACTTGGACGACGCCAACCTCGACCCCCGCTCCTGGTGCCGCTTCCCCATCCTCTCGAGCGGCCTGGAAGAAGAGATCGCCAAGCTGTGAGCCCCACGTATCCCTGGCCGCGGCCCGGCGTCACCGCCGACTCCGTGGTCCTGGGCCGCGACCGCCGCGGAGGGCTCCACGTCCTGGCGATCCGGCGCAAGAACCCTCCCTTCAAGGGCCGCTGGTGCCTCCCCGGCGGCTTCGTGGACATGGGCGAGTCCCTGGAGCGGGCCG
>DATLOS010000165.1:0-4004 GCA_035536155.1 Elusimicrobiota bacterium | reverse complement strand
CGCACGCCGACCGCATCGAGCACTTGAAGCTGCTGCAGTTCCTATTCGCGGAGCAGTGGTCGGGCCTGCGCGCGCACGCCCGCGCCCGCGGCATCGAGTTCATCGGCGACGTCCCGATCTACGTCGCCTACGACAGCGCCGACGTGTGGGCGCACCGCGACCACTTCCAGCTGGGAGGCGACGGCAACGCCCTGCACGTCTCCGGGGTGCCGCCCGATTTCTTCAGCGCGACGGGCCAGCTATGGGGCACGCCGCTCTACGATTGGAGCGCGCGCGGCGCGGCCCTGACCGCTTGGTGGCTCGACCGCCTGCGCGCGGTGCGGGACCTCACGGACAAAGTGCGCATCGACCATTTCCGCGGGCTGGTGCGCTATTGGAAGGTCCCCGCCCACGCCAAGACCGCCAAGCCCGAGGACGGGGCCCATTGGGCCGACGGCCCGGGCGAGGGCTTCTTCCACGCGCTCGCCGCGGCCTTTCCGGGCGCCCTCATCGCCGAGGACTTGGGCGAGATCACCCCGGACGTCGTCGAGGTGATGTCGCGCTTCGCCTTTCCGGGTATGAAGGTGCTCCAGTTCGCCTTCGGCGGGGAGAAGTTCTGGGAGAGCGGCTACTTGCCCGACAAGCACCCCGCGTCGAGCGTGGCCTACACCGGCACCCACGACAACGACACCACCTTGGGCTGGCTCTCGGCCATGGGAGCGCCGGAGCGGGAGAACCTGCGCGCCTACCTGCGAAGCCGGCAAATCCCCGTCCCGGCGGATGACGCGGGCCTCGCCTGGGAAGTCCTGCGCCTGACGCTCGGCTCGCCCGCGCAAACGGCCATCCTGCCGATGCAGGACGTCCTCGGCCTGGGCGGCGAGGCGCGCATGAACACGCCGGGCACGGCAAGCGGGAACTGGGGCTGGCGGATGATCGCCGCGGCGTCGGAGGACGCGGCGCTCAGGCTCCGCGCCCTGACGCGGGAGTCGGGGCGGGCCTAGCCCTTCACCCCGCCGGCGGTGAGCCCGCCGACGAGGTGCTTCTGCAGCGCGAAGAAGAGGGCCATCACCGGCGCGGAGACGACCAGCGCGCCGGCCGCGAACTTCCCCCACTCCGCCTGGTACTCGCCGATGTAGCGCTGGATGCCCACGGGCAAGGTGAAGAGCGAGGCGTCGTTGAGGAAGGTCGCCGCGAGGATGAACTCGTTCCAGGCGGCCATGAAGGAGAACAGCGCGGTCACCACGAGGGCGGGGCGCGCGACGGGCAGGACCAGGTGCCACAGGATCTGCCGCGGACGCGCGCCGTCCATCGCCGCCGCCTCCTCGAGCTCGCGCGGGATGGTGTCGAAGTAGCCCTTGAGCATCCACACGCAGAAGGGCAGGCTCCCGGTCGAGTAGACGAGGACCAGGCCCCACAGGCTGTTGAGGAGCCCCAGCGCCTGCAGGATCGAGTAGAGCGGGATCGACATGAGGACCGCGGGAAACATCTGCGTCACCAGGAGCATCCGCATCGACGCGCCCTTGCCCGGGAAGGAGAAGCGAGATAGCGCGTAGGCGGCGGTCGTCGCCAAGGTCACGCCCACGACCGTCGTGGCCAGCGAGACGAAGAGGCTGCAGAAGAGCTGGCGGCCGAACACCCAGCGCCCCGCCGCATCGGTCGTGAGCAGGACCGCGCGGAAGTTGTCCCATGTGACCTGGTCCGGCAGCGGGTTGGCCGAGGGCATGAGGTTCGCGGTGGGCGAGAGGGCCAGCTTGATCACCCACAGGATCGGATAGAGCGTGACGGCGCAGGCCAGGACGAGGCCGGCGTGGAGCGCGATCGCCTGGAGCGCTTGGCGCCGCTTCATGCCGCCGCCCCGCTGGTCTCGCGGGCCGGAAGCGCCGCGGGGACCTCGCCGCGCGGCGCCGGGGCCGGGCTCGGCTCCGAGGCGCCCGTGGCGCTCGAGTAGGCGAGCAGGATGAGGAAGATCAGCACGGAGTAGGCCGCGGCGAAGCCATACTGCTCGTTGCGCTGGAAGGCCCAGCGGAACGCCTCGGAGACGAGGATGTCGGTGCTTCCTCCCGGGTCGCCCCCCGAGACGAGGAAGATGATGTTGAACATGTTGAAGGTCCAGACGATGCCGAGGACGATCGACGGCGCCAGCGCGGGGCGCAGGAGCGGCAGGGTGATCCGGCGAAAGCGGGTCCAGGCGGACGCCCCGTCCACCTCCGCCGCCTCGTAGAGGTCCTGCGGGATCGACTGGAGCGCGCCCAGGCAGACCACCATCATGAAAGGGAAGCCCAGCCAAGTGTTGGTGATGACGTTCGCGGCGAAGGCGGTCGAGAAGCGCGAGAACCAGCTGATCGGGTGCAGCCCCAGGGCGACGAGGATGCCGTTGAGCGCGCCGAACTGGCGGTGGAACATGCCCTTCCACATGAGGGCCGTGATGTAGTTCGGCACCGCCCAGGGCAGAATCAGGAGGATGCGGAACGCGCCCTTCATGCGCAGGAGCGGGGACTTGAGCATCAGGGCGAGCGCCAAGCCGATCCCGACGTGGAGCGATACGTTGACCACCGTCCAGAGGACGGTCACGGCCAAGGTGAAGTAGAAGGAGAGCGGCTCGGTGACGCGGTACTCGCGGGAGAAGAGGATGTCCTTGAAGTTCGAGAGGCCGACGAAGACGTAATGCCCGGCCTCGTGGTGGAAGAGGGCGAGGCCCATGCCGTAGGCGAACGGGATGAGGACCAGCACCAGAACCCCCGCGGCCGCCGGAGACATGTAGGCGAACGCGCGCAGCGCCTGGGGATAGCGCTTGCGAAACGAGCTTCCGCCCGAGAGGCCGCGCCAAGCGAGCCGAAGCGCCCAGGCCGCGGCCGCGAGCAGCGCGACGGCGTAGGGCCAGGGCGAGGCGGGAGAGGGCTTCGAGCGGTAGAGGGCGCGGTAGCGCCGGTCGGCCACGGCGCCGCCGGCTCGGGGCGGCGTGTCGCCCTGAAGGACGGCGCGCAGCGCCAGCTTCATCGGCTCCCAGATCCGCGACATCTCCACGCTGCTGGGAAGCGGCGTCGCGAACTCCGCGGCCGCCCGGAACGAAGCCACGTAGGGGTCGGCCGCGATCTTCGCCGAGCGGTAGGAGGCGAGGTCCGCGGGGATTTGCCGGCCGACCTCGGCCCGCGTCCGCGAGGCCTCGCCCTCGCTCAGGAAACGCGCCAGATCCTGCGCGCGCGGATGCTTGGCGCGCGAGGACACGAGCGCGGCCTCGACCTCGAGGAGCGGGCTCATGCGCTTGCCCGTCTCGCTGACGACGGGCAGCGGGTAGACCTTGTAGTCGATGCCCTCCGCCACCTCGCCCGCGAACCAGGGACCGCTCACCACCATCGCCGCGCGGCCGGAGTTGAAGAGGGACTTCACCAGCCCGCCGGTCGCCTCCTGCGGGATGAGGCCCTTGTCCTGCAGGCCCCGCACGAAGCCCAAGGACGCCGCCATCTCCGGCGTGTCGAAAGCGGCGCGGCCCGAGGCGTCGAAGAGCTTTCCCCCGAAGCCCAGGAGCACCGGCGCGTGGTAGTAGAAGTCCCCGGACTCGTAGGCCAGCCCGTAGCGGTTCTCCGCGGGACGCCCGAACCACTGGAGGAAGTCCACGAGCTCGCGCGTGGTCTTGGGCGCCTCGCGCACGAAGGCCGCGTTGGCGTACAGCGCGAGGCATTTGATGGAGAGCGGGTAGCCGTAGAGACGCCCCCCGACCCGCAGCGCCTCCACCGCGGTCGGGATGTAGCCCGCGGGCCGGGCCAGGCCTTCGGTCTCGGCCAAGAGGCCGAGGTCGTGAAAGGAGGCGATGCGCGGGTGGGAGAAGATGAAGACGTCGGGGCCGTTGCCGTGCGGGATCGCCGCGATGAGCTTCGCGGCGAAGGCGTCGTAGGGCACCGCGAGGAGCTCGACGCGCTCGCCGCGCGAGCGCTGATAGAGGGCCACCGCCTTCTGGAGCGCCTCCTCCTCCTTGCCGCGGTACGCGTGCCATAACCGCAAGGGCTCCGCCGTCGCGATCCCCGGTA
>DATLOS010000164.1:0-4568 GCA_035536155.1 Elusimicrobiota bacterium | reverse complement strand
GCCGTCGCCGCGCAGAGAACGCTTCTATGGATCGTCATGCCGAAGGCGAGCGGGTTGGGCAGGGGGGGGATCGAACCCCCACGGCCTTGCGGCCAACGGATTTTAAGTCCGTCGCGTCTGCCAGTTCCGCCACCTGCCCGTCGGAGATTCCAGCATTTTTTCGCCGCCCATGTTAGAATGAAGGAGGCCGGCCGTTCCGGCCGCGCGGCCGCGACGCCATGACCAAGGTCAGCTACGAGTACACCGACTCCGCGGGGAACGCCCACGAGGTGGACAGCGTCGCGGAGGTCCCGCCTCAATATAGAAAAGGGATGCTCGCCACCGGCCGGGAGGTCCAGGACTCCCGCTGGAGCCTGCCCGCGCTCTCGGCGCCGGCCCTTCCGCATAATCCGGCGGCGCTGGCCGCCGGCCTGCTCGCCTTCATCTTCGTCCTGAACCGCAGGAACTTCGTGGTCAAGGCCATGATCGTCGCGGCGGCCGTGCTCTGGCTCGCGTTCAACGGCATCGACTCCCTGCTGAACTCGAAGTACGGGCGGACCGCCGCCCCGCCGCCCGCGCCTACTGCCGAAGAAAGCCGGCCGTGACCGCCCACGACGCGGCCATATAGTAGGCGGGGTAGAACGCCGAGGCCCATACCCAGGGACGCGCCCGCGCGCCGTCCAACGGAGCCAACGCGGGGTCGGCCAGGATGTAGACGAGCAGGGCCACCCAGACCGCGACGCCGACGTTGGAGAGGGCGTTGAGCCTGCCCGGCTGGGTCGTATAAAGGTAGCGCCAGGGCACGAAGGTCAGGGCGGCCAGCGCCAGCACGATCGCCAGGCAGGCTCCCGGGGAAGGGCGGAGCGCGTACAGGTAGAAGGCGACGATGTTCCAATAGGACGGAAAGCCCGTGAAGTAGCCGTCGTCCGTCTTGGCGTCCGATTGGCAGAAGCCGTAAGCGCTCGCCACCAGAGGAAAGAGCAGGCAGGCATCGGTCCCCGCCGGCAGCAGCCCGGCCCGCCAGATGAGCAGCAGGGGCAGGGACGTATAGGTCTGGAAGTCTACGATGTCGTCGAGGCGGCGCCCGTCGAAGGTCGGCAGGACTTCCTTGACCCGCAGGCGCCGAGCCAGCCAGCCGTCGGTCGCGTCGATCAGGCAAGCCGCGAGCATCAGGCCGAACGCGCCGCGGAAGGCGGGCTCGCCCCCACGGGTGATGCAAACCGCCATCCCGGCCGCCGCCGCGAGCCCGGTGGCCGTATAGAGGTGGACGCACCAAGCCCTCGCTCGCCGCAAGGAAGCCTCGAGGGGACCTGCGGCCGCCTCCAGCGCGAGCGCATCCATTCCGCGATTATAGCTCTTGCCGCGCTCTCCGCGCGCCGGGGGGGACCCTTGACGGACCGGGCCCCGCGGCCAAGCTATCGGAGCAGGGAACCCATGCGAGCGCTCGCGTTGGCCGCTCTGGCGTTTTTCGTTCCGGGCCCGTCGGCCGCGTCGGCCGACGACGGCGGCCAAGACCCCTCCCAGGTCAACGCCATAGCCCTCAACAACGACCAGCGCGGCGCGCTGGCGAAGTACGCGCCCGCGTCCATGCAGCAGCTGATCCAGATGCTGCTCCATCCCCCCTCGGTCGAGGCCGCCGAGCCGGAGGAAGCCGCGGGCCAGGTCTCCTACACCGCTCCGCCCGGCTACGAGAATCCCCGCCAGACCGCGGCCCAGCCCGGTTCTCGCGACAGGGCGCTCGAGGCGTCGGTCGGGCCGCTCCTGTCCGCGCCGGCCTCGGTGCGCCAGGCGCCGGCCGAGGTCGCGCTGCGCGGCGTCCGGCCCGCAGCCATCCTCCCCCCCGCGGCCTCGCCCGGCTCGGCCTCTCCGGAGGCCGCGACCGCTCGCTTCTCGCCGTCCGCGCCCGCCCCCTCCGGCCCCGCGCTGGCCGGCCTGCCCAGCCGGCCCATGTCCTCGTGGCCGCAAGCCCGGGACCCGGGGCCCGTGCCGGCCGCGGAGCCGGACGCGGGCGAGCTCATCGCGCAGGTCCGCAGGCTCAACCGGCAAGGCCGCCACGACGAGGCCGCGCGCGCCGCGAAGCGCTTGGTGGCCCTGGCCCCGCGCATGGCCGAGGGCTACACCGAGCTGAGCTGGGCGCTCCTGCGGCGCCACGCGTTCGAGGAGGCCCGCCGCGCCGCCGACGCGGCCTGCCGCCTGGAGCCCCGCAACGCCTGGGCGCTCTACCTGCGCGCCGCGGCCGAGGACGAGCTCGGTCGCTCCGCCGAAGCCTTCGCCGACATCCGCGCGGCCGAGCGCATCGACCCCGCGACCTACGCGCCGCTGCGCCAGCGCGCCGAGCGCGGGGACGGGCTCTTCCTGCCGTCCGAGGACGAGAACTGGCAGCTGATCGGACGCGCCCTCGAGCGCCCGCCCGAGCCCGCCGCCCAGAACTGGGGCCTGCTCGTCGGCGGGATCGTCCTTCTCCTGGCCGCGGCCTTCGGCATCGCGCGGGAGCCGAGCGCCCGCCGCATGCGCCTGAGCCGCTGGACCACCGGCCTCGCCGGGCGGCCGCCCGCGCCCCGCTCCCGGACGAGCGCGCTCCCGGGCAGGCTCTCGCGCGGACTGCGCTCCGCCGCCCAGGCCGTCGCGGACGCGCTCCGCGCGGCCCGCGCCGGCGCGGGCCGGAGCGCCGCGGGGAGCCTCGGGGGGAAGTACCACCGCCTGCAGGTCCTCGGCCGCGACGGCGGGACCGAGGTGGTCCAAGGGCTCGACACCGTCCTCGGACGCACCGTCATCCTGCGCCGCCTCTGGTCCGCGGGGCAGAAGAACCGGCCCGCGGCGCTGGCCCGCGCGCGGGGAGCCGCCGCGCTCGCGCATCCGCACTTGGCCGACGTCTACGAGGTGCTGGACCTCGACCAGGAGATCTGGCTGGTCTGCGAGTGCGCCCCGGGCAGGCCGCTGCCCTCGCTGCTCCAGCAAGGGCCCCTGGAGCTGCCCCAGGCTCTCGACATCACCCGCCAGATCCTCACGGCCCTGGCCTACGCGCACGAGTCGGGCGGCGCGCACGGCGGCCTCGAGGCGGCCCGCGTCATCATTAGCCCGCAGGGCCACGCCAAGCTCACGCGGTTCGGGCTCGAGGGCTCGGGGCGCTGCGACGACGCGTCGGGCGAGGACTCGGCCGCCTGCGACGTCCAGGCCGCGGGCGTCTGCCTCTACCAGATGCTGACGGGCAAGCACCCGCTCGCTCCCTACGCCGGGACGCGGATCGACGGAAGGCGCTTCCCGCGCGCGTCTTCGCTCAGGCCCAATCTCCCTGCCCAGGTCGACGAGCTCGTCGACCGCCTCCTGGGCGAGGCCGGCGTGCCCTCAGCGCGGAGCGCTCTGGCCCGGCTGAGCCTCTGCGCTCGGTAGCAGCTCCGGGCCGCGCGCCAGCTCCTGCTCCTCGGGCGGCAAGTAGCCCGCCTTGCGCATGCGCTCCAGGATCGTCTGCCGGCGCTTCACGAGCCACGGCCGCGCCGGGCGGGAGGGGTTCCAGCGGCGAGGGCTGGGCAGCGCCGCCGCCAAGGCCACGGCCTCGTCCCGACCGACCTCCGCGGCGCTCTTTCCATAATAAGACTGGCAGGCGGCCTCGGCGCCGTAGACGCCGTCTCCCCACTCGGCGATGTTGAGATAGATCTCCAGGATGCGCCTCTTGCCCAGCCTCCTCTCCAGCTTCCGGGCGATGAGCATCTCCTTGACCTTGCGCAGCGGGTTCTTCGAGGCGCTCAAGAAGAGGTTGCGCGCCACCTGCTGGGTGATCGTGCTGCCCCCGCGGGCGAAGCGCTTCTTCTTGAGGTTGTACTCCATCGCGTGGTGCAGGGAGTCCCAGTCCACGCCCTCGTGGACGTAGAACATGTCGTCCTCGGAGATGAGGACGGCGTGGCGCAGGTCGGGCGCGATGCGGTCCAGCGAACGCCAGGACATGCGCACGCGCGGCTTGCGGCCCGCGGCGCGCGTCTGCTCCACGTAGCGATCGATGTAGGCGGTGGTCTTGGGGTTGACCTTGCGCAGCCAGTCCACCTCGGGCAGCCAGAAAAGATAGAGCGCGACCCCGCCCACCAGCGCCGCGGCCAGCCAGGCCAGAAGGCCCGAGGAGCCGCCGTTCTTCTCCGCGCGCGTCATTTCGGCCGCGGCGCGTCGAGCTCGCGCATCTTGCGCATCTCCAGCCAGTACCAGGCCCCGCCGGAGAGGAAGAAGACCGCCAACGCGGCCGCGGATTCGCGGTGGAAGAAGACGAAATAGACGAAGCTCGCGGCAGCCACCGCGAAGAGGAGCCAGCGATAGGCGCGCCGCTGCCGCATTCCTTCATGATAGCTCTTCGGCGGCCGCGGGGCGATCAGGGGATCGCATTAGGCCCAAAGATGCCGCGCCGGTGGGCCGTATGGCCTAGCTCGGGCTCGAGCCGCTTAGATATAGTCGAACCATGCGCCGAGCGCGGCTGTGCTTGTCAGCCTGCGTCCTCCTGAACGCCGTCTTCCCGACGGGCGCCTCCTGGGCCGCGCAGGTCCGCGCGACGCCGCAGGCGCAGGCCGGCGTCCCGACGGCGCTCGTCCCCCTCGCGGGCCTGGCGC
>DATLOS010000163.1:0-3586 GCA_035536155.1 Elusimicrobiota bacterium | reverse complement strand
GCAGAACCCCGGCGCGTACAGGTATTTCGGCTCGATCCCGAAGCGATAGCCGGACGCGGCGGAGAAGAGGAGGGGGGCCAGGCAGGCCAGGCTGGCTCCGATCAGAGCGGGGAACATCCGGCGGAGCGCGGCGCGGCCTCGCGCGGTAGCGCGTTGCCCCCGTTCGGGGGCGCGGAGATGGAACAGGAGCAGGCAGCCCGCGACGGCCGCCAGAGCGGCCCATGTCCTCGCGGACACCGGCTGAGAGAACCGGCCGAACATCCAACTCCAAGGGGAGAGGGAGTCGAGCTGGAACGAGACGTACTGCAGCGCGACGTCGGAGAGGGGCCGGCGCAGCTCGGCCGGGGCCGCTTGGCGGGCGAGGTTGGGGCCGATCACGCGAAGCAGGAGCCAGCCCAAGGTCGCCGCGCAAAATGCGACGGGCACGGCGGCCCGCAGCCGGTCGCGCGCGCTTCGCGAGCGGCGGGCGCGCAGCGCCGCCAGGCCGAAGAGGCAGTACACGAGAGGGACGGTCTGCTCGCCCGACAGCTGAGCCAGCTCGGCGAGCAGCGTCAAGCAGGCCAGATCCAGCCGCGGATCGCGCAGGGGCCGCAGATACAGCAGGCACAGGCCGAGCACGAGGGCGACCGGAAAGACGAAGAAGGCGTGGGTGACGTAGAAGAGCGCGCCGGCGCAGGTCGGGGCGAACAGGCAGGCCAAGGCCGCCGCCGCGGAGAGATCCGCGTCTGCGACGAGCTCCGTCAGGATCTCGTAGACGAGCGCGCAGGAGGCGAGGTGACAGCCGAAGGAGAATAGAAACAGGGGAAGCGGGGCGTAGCCGAAGGCCCGCGTCAAGAGGCCTTGGACCAGGAAAGTGCCTGTTTGTATGCGGAGGCTGTCGGAAAAGACGAGCTCCGCGACGCCGGGCAAGCCGCGGCCCAGCATGCGCGCGAAGGCCGGCAGCAGCTGCCAGTCCTCGGCCTTGAGGCCGAGCACGCCGATGTTCGCCAGGAAGACGGCGCCGAACGCGGCGAGGAGCAGGGCGACGCGGTCGCGGCGCGCTGCCGTCAATGCCGGAAGTGCCGCATGCCGGTGAAGACCATGGCTAGGCCCAGCTCGTCGGCCGCGGCGATCACCTCGGCGTCCCGGATGGAGCCGCCGGGCTGGATGACGGCGCTGATGCCGAGCTTGGCCGCGGCGTCGATCCCGTCGCGGAAGGGGAAGAAGGCGTCGGAGGCGAGCGCCAAGGGCTTCGGGGCGGGGTTCGCCTTGAGGTACTCGGCCAGCTTCACGCCCGCCATGTGCACCGAGTCGACGCGCGACATCTGGCCCGCGCCGATGCCGACGGTAGCCCCGGCGTCGGCCAGGACGATGGCGTTCGACTTCACGTGCTTGGCCGCGACCCAGGCGAAGCGGAGCGCGGCTTCCTCCTCCTTCGTGGGCGCGCGCTTGGTGACGCACTTCACCGCGCCGCCGAAGGTGAGGCGGTCGGGCTCGGTGACCAGGACCTCGTCGCCCAGCGCGCGCAGGAGGAGCGCCTGGGTGGGGGGAGCCTTCATGCGCAGGATGCGGAGGTTGGGCTTCTGCTTCAGGAGCGCGAGGGCCTCCGGCGCGTAATCGGGGGCCACGACCACCTCCATGAAGCGCTTGGCGAGGAGCTCGGCGATCGAGGCCGGGAAGGTCCGGTTCACGGCCAGGATGCCGCCGAAGGCGCTGACCGTGTCGCAGGCCCAGGCCCGCTCGAAGGCCTTGGTCAGGTCGGAGTCGGCCGCCATGCCCGAGGGCGTCACGTGCTTGAAGATCACGGCGCCGGGCATGGAGATGTCCGAGACCGCGTCCCAGGTGCCGAAGGCGTCGAGGAGGTTGTTGTAGGAGAGCTCCTTGCCGTGGAGCTGCTCGAAGGAGGCCGCGCCGCGGGCGTAGAGGGCGGCCGTCTGGTGCGGGGTCTCGCCGTAGCGCAGGTCCTGGATCTTGGTCAGCTCGACCGTCATCCGCTCGGGAAAGCGCGCGTCCGCCGGCGCGGCGGCCCCGTCCGGAGGCGCGGACGCCGGCCGGGCGCCCGCAGGGACGGCGGCGGCGGCCCATGCTTTGGATATCATCGCGTCGTAGGCGGCGGTATGCTCGAAGGCGGCGAGGGCCAGGCGGCGCCGGGTCTCGAGGTTCAGCTGGCACGACGAGGCGGAGAGCTCGCCCAAGAGGGTGGAGTAGTCCGCCGGGGAGACGACGATGGCCACGTCCTCGAAGTTCTTCGCCGCCGCGCGGATCAAGGTCACGCCGCCGATGTCGATGTCCTCGATCACCTCGCGGCTGTAGGGCGAGCTCGCCTTGGCCGCGGTCTTCTCGAAGGGATACAGGTTCACGACCACCAGATCGATCGGCTCGAGCCCGAAGAGCGACGCCTCCTTGGCCTGGGCCGGATCGGCCCGGCGCAGCAGGATGCCGCCGTGGATGCGGGGGTGGAGCGTCTTCACTCGTCCGCTCAGGATCTCCGGGAATCCGGTCATGGAGTCGAGCGGGCGCACCTCGACGCCGGCGTCGCGCAGGAGCTTGGCCGTGCCCGACGTGGAGACGATCTCGATGCCCATGCCCTCGAGGGCTCGGGCGAAGTCGATGAGCCCGGTCTTGTCGGAGACCGAGAGGAGCGCGCGCTTGATGCGCCCCGACGCCTCGTTGTGCGAGGGCAGGACGCGCACCTTGCCGTTGGCGACCTGGAGCCGGTTCTCGGCGAAGAGCTTCACCGCCTCGGGGTAGATCCAGTGCTCTTGGCGCAGCACGCGCGCCGCCAGCTCGGCCGCGGTGTCTCCGGGCAGCACCGGCACGCTCGCCTGGGTCACGACCGGCCCGTGATCGTAGACGGCGTCGACGAAGTGCACCGTGCAGCCGGAGAAGCGCGCGCCCGAGGCGACGACGGCCTCGTGCACCTTCGTCCCGTACATGCCCTTGCCTCCGAAGGCGGGCAGCAGGGCGGGGTGGATGTTGAGGATGCGGTTTTGGAACGCGTTCAGGAGCGGCTCCTTGAGGAGGAGCATGAACCCGGCCAGGCAGATGAGGTCGATCTCCCGCTTCTTGCACTCGGCCGCGAGGAAGGCGTTGTAGGCGTCCGGCGAGGGGAAGTCCTTGGACAGGGCGACCAGCGTCTCCACTCCCGCGCGCGCGGCGCGCTTGAGGGCGCCCGCTTCGGCGGAGCTGGACACGACCAGCGCGACCTCGCCCCGGATGCGGCGGCTCTTGCAGGCGTCGAGCAGGGCCTGGAGGTTGGTGCCCTCGCCGGAGGCGAAGACCGCGATCCGGATCACGCCGCCCTCCCGGCGGCCTGCGCCGAGACGAACTCGACGCCGGGCCGGCCGGAGACGATCTCGCCGATCGGCACGGCCTCGGGGAGCGCGCGGCGCGCGGCGTCGACCGCGGAGGGACGCACCACCGCGATCATGCCGACGCCCATGTTGAAGGTCCGCCACATCTCGGTGTCGGGGACGCGGCCGCGGGACTGGATCTCGCGGAAGATCGGGGGCACGGCCCACGAGCCCAGCTGGAACACGGCGCGGCAGCGCTTGGGCAGGATGCGTGGCGTGTTCTCCGGCAAGCCGCCGCCGGTGATGTGGGCGAG
>DATLOS010000162.1:0-11958 GCA_035536155.1 Elusimicrobiota bacterium | reverse complement strand
CCTGCTTCCGCGAGACCGACGTCTTCGGCTTGGGCGCGACGCTCCACGGCATGCTCACCGGACGCCCCCCGTCCGCCGCCGATGTTCCGGGACTGCCCCCGGGAATGCGCGCCGCCTTGCGCCGGGCGCTCTCCGCCCGGCCGCAGGAGCGCTTTCACTCCGCGGGAGAATTCGTCGCCGAGCTGGAGCGCGCCGCGATCGACGCCTGATCGGGGCTGAGCGCGCAAAAAAGGGAGCCCCGCCCCGATTCTCGGGGCGGGGCTGCTTTTTCGATCCGCTCGCGGGACTCAGAGCAGGAACAGCATCTCCCGGTACTTCGGGAGCGGCCACAGGCCGTGCTCGACGAGCTCCTCGGTGCGGTCGCAGGCCTCGCGCAGCCCGCTGAGGGCCGCGGCGCCCTTGTCCGCGAGGAGCTTCGCCTTCGCGGCGACGTCCGAGGTCTCGGCGGCCTTTGCCAGCACCTGGTCGACCTGGCCGATGGCCGAGTCGAGGTCGGCGACGAGATCGCCGTACTCCTTGAGCCGCGCCTTCAAGGCGCTCTTGCCCGAGCCCTCGACGGCGGCGGCCGCGGCGGAGTAGCGCTCCGCGTGGCGCGCCAGCGCCGGCTCGACGTAGGTCAGCGCGAGCTCCTTGAGGAGCTTGAGCTCGATCTCCTTGATCTTGGCGTAGGCCTCGAGCTTGATCTCGTACTTGGCGTGGAGCTCGTGCTTGGAGAGGACCTTGTACTTCTCGTAGAGCGCGACCACCGACTTGTCGGTGAGCAGCTCCAGCGCCGCCGGGGTGTTCTTGGCGTTGGGAAGCCCCCGCTTGGCGGCCTCCTTCTGCCACTCCTCGGAGTAGCCGTTGCCCTCGAAGCGCACGCGCTTGGTCTCCTTGACGATGTCGCGGATGACCTTGAGCGCCTTCTCCGTCGGGTCGGAGCCGGCGGCCTTCTCCAGCTTCTCGAGGACGACGTCCAGGCCGTAGGCCACCACGAGGTTCATCGCGGTCGCCGGCTCGGAGACGTTCTGCGACGCGCCGACGGCGCGGAACTCGAACTTGTTGCCGGTGAAGGCGATGGGCGAGGTGCGGTTGCGGTCGGAGTTGTCCTGGCGGATGACCGGGAGGCGCTTCAAGCCGTGGTCGATCGCCTCACGCGCGGTGTCCTCCTTGCCCCCCTTCTGCTCCAGCTCGTTCAAGAGCCGGTCGAGGTACTCGCCGAGGTAGACGGACATGATCGCCGGAGGCGCCTCGTTGGCGCCGAGCCGGTGGTCGTTGCCCGCGTCGGCGACCGCGGTGCGCAGCAGGCCGCCGTACTTGTCCACGCCGGCCAGGATGCCGGCGAGGAAGGTCAAGAACTGGATGTTCTTCTTGGGAGCCGAGCCGGGCTCGAGCAGGTTGTTGCCGTCCGAGTCCTGCATCGACCAGTTCATGTGCTTGCCCGAGCCGTTGATGCCGGCGAAGGGCTTCTCGTGGAGGAGGATGGCCAGGCCGTGCTCGTCGGCTACCCGGCGCATGACCTCCATCGCCTGGAGGTTGTGGTCGATGGCGAGGTTCGCCTCCTCGAAGAGGGGCGCGATCTCGAACTGGTTCGGCGCCACCTCGTTGTGCCGCGTCTTGGCCGGGATGCCGCGCGCGATCAGGGCCGCCTCGACGTCGTTCATGAACTCGAGCACCTTGGGCTGGATGGAGCCGAAGTAGTGGTCTTCCATCTGCTGGTGCTTGGCCGCGCTCGCGCCGAAGAGCGTGCGGCCGGTGTAGATCAGGTCGGGGCGCTTGTTGTAGAAGTCCTTCGCGACGAGGAAGTACTCCTGCTCGGCGCCGATCGTGGCGCGGACGAACTTCGCGGTGCGGTTGCCGAAGTGCTTGAGCACGCGGAAGGCGCGGTCCTCGATCGCGGAAAGCGAGCGCAGGAGCGGCGTCTTCATGTCCAGGACCTCGCCGGTCCAGGAGATGTACACCGACGGGATCACCAGCGTGACCGCCTTGCCGGTCTTCAGGATGTATGCCGGGGAGGTCGGGTCCCAGGCGGTGTAGCCGCGGGCCTCGAAGGTCGAGCGCATGCCGCCCGAGGGGAAGGAGGAGGCGTCGGGCTCGCTCTGGATGAGCTGGCGGCCGGAGAATCGAAGTATGGGCTGGCCGTTCGCGTCGAAGTTGAGGAAGGAGTCGTGCTTCTCGGCGGTGACGCCGCGGTGCGGCTGGAACCAGTGGCAGAAATGGGTGGCGCCCATCGAGATCGCCCACTCCTTCATCGCGTGGGCCACCTCGTCGGCGATCTCCACGTCGATCTTCTCGTTGTTCTCGATGGTGTTGACGAGCTTCTCGTACACCGACTTGCTCAGGTGCTTCGACATCACCTTCTTGCTGAAGGTGAGGCTCCCGTAGACGTCCGAGATCGGGCCGTTGGCGCTCACGCCCGCTCCGTTGCCCGCGTGACCGAGGGCGCGATGAAGCGTCTCCTCGACGATATGGCGTTCGGCGATACCCATGAAAATCCCCCTTTTTTCGTCATAGACGACCACCTCTTCTGCAAAAATATCACAAATCTCCACTTTTTGCAACAGGAGAGCGGCATTTTTGCATAAAATGACGGAAATTTGCCGCGAATGCAAATCGGCATCCCGGGGCTCTCCGCGGACTAGGCGCCGTGCGACAAGAATTTGACAGCCGCAAAAACTATTTTCTATCTTACCGCCGCTGAAGAAATCGGCATGAGCAAAACGACTCTGCGCCTCGCCGGCCTCCTCGCCCTCGCGGTCCTCGCGGGCTGCCAGCCGGATTCCCCCGAGCTCCACGGCCGCGCGGTCTTCAACGGCTACAACTGCAAGCAGTGCCACCGCGTCGGCTACGAGGGCGGCAAGCTCGGCCCCGACCTCTCCTACGTCGGCTTCCGCAAGAGCCCCGAGTTCCTGGACCGCTGGCTCTCGAACCCGAGCGCGTGGAAGCACAACACGGTCATGCCGAACTTCCACTTCAGCCCCGCCCTGCGCAAGTCCCTGGTCGCCTACCTTTCCTCTTTGCAGGGTCAGGCCTACGAGGGCAAGAAGCCTTGGGACGCCGAGGAGTTCGCCTCCGATCCGGTGAAGAAGGGCGGCGAGATCTTCGTGCGCGCCGGGTGCATCACCTGCCACGGCAAGAACGGCTCGGGCGGCTACCCCAACAACAACGTCAACGGCGGCAAGATTCCGACCCTGACCAACGTGGCCGACGGCTACACCAAGGAAGAGCTGGTCAAGAAGATCTCGAACGGCGTCCGGCATCCGGCCAAGGTCGACCCCTCGGGCGAGGAACCTCTCCTATATATGCCGCAGTGGAGCGAGAAGCTCAGTCCCGATGAGATCGCCGCGGTCACCGACTACCTGATCTCGCTCAAGCCCGGTGGGGCCAAGGCGGACTCCTGGTGAACGGCGCCAGCGGGAACTACGGCATGGGCCTGCCCATCCAGGCCTCGGACGCCGCGCCGCACATCGACCTGGGGCTGCGCGTCATCCACTTCGCGATGTTCGCGATCTTCATCCTCTGGTCCATCTTCTTCGTGTACCTCCTCCTCAAGTACCGCAAGCGGGCCGGCGTCGCGGCCCAGCGCGAGCACATGGGCCTGTTCTGGTCCCTGCTGCCGGACGCGATCGTGCTGGGTTTCGAGATCCTCCTCATCTTCTTCTACGCGATCCCGGGCTGGACCCGCTTCAAGATGGACGCGCCCAAGCCCGAGGACTCGACCCAAATCGAGATCGTGGCCCAGCAGTTCAACTGGAACATCCGCTACCCCGGCCCCGACGGCAAGTTCGGACGCACCGACCCCAAGCTCATCGACTTCGCCAACCCCTTGGGCATCGACCCGACGGACCCCGCGAGCAAGGACGACTACGTGTCCGTGAACCAGCTCCACCTTCCCATGGGAAAGCCTGTGCTCATCCGGCTGAGTTCCATGGACGTCATCCACAGCTTCTTCATCCCGGAGTTCCGCGTTAAGCAGGACGCGGTCCCCGGCATGCGGGTGCCGGTCTGGTTCACGCCCACGCGCGAGGGCCAGTACGAGATCACCTGCGCCCAGCTCTGCGGCGTGGGCCACGCGATCATGCGCGGCGACGTGAGCGTCCACACGCCGGAGGATTTCCAGAAGTGGCTGGCCGAGGCGTCGGCTCCGCCGGCGGAAGCGAGGGCCGCGGCGCCCATCGAGCAGTGGTGAGGATATGAAGGATCACTCGGAACACGGCGAGCACAACGGGGCGCACCAGGACGATTTCGTCGGCAAGTACATCTTCTCCGTCGACCACAAGGTGATCGGCCTGCAGTACCTGTTCACCTCGATGTTCTTCCTGCTCTTCGGCTTCACGTTGGTCCTGCTGATGCGCTGGCAGCTGGCCTATCCGGGCACCCGCATCCCGCTCATCGGCAGCCTCCTCCCCCTCTCCCTCGCCCCGGGCGGCGTGATGCTGCCGAGCTTCTACAACTCGCTGGGCGCGATGCACGGCACCATCATGGTCTTCCTGGGCATCGTCCCGCTCGGCGTCGGCGCCTTCGGCAACTACGTCCTGCCGCTCCAGATCGGCGCGCCCGACATGGCTTTCCCGCGCATGAACATGATGTCCTACTGGAGCTACCTGCCGGGCGGCTGCTTGATGCTTCTCTCCTTCTTCCTCCCGGGCGGCGCGGCCCAGTCCGGCTGGACGTCCTACCCTCCGCTGTCGGTCATCAACCCGGGCCAGACCACGTGGCTGATCGCGATGGTGTTCCTGATCACCTCGTCGCTTCTCGGCTCGATCAACTTCATCGTGACGACGCTCAACATGCGCGCGCAGGGCATGACTCTCTGGCGCATGCCGGTGTTCGTCTGGGCGCAGTTCGTTACGGCCATCCTCCTGCTGCTCGCCTTCCCGCCCCTCGAGGCCGCGTCCATCCTCCAGCTCATGGACCGCGTGGCCGGGACCAGCTTCTACATCCCGGCGAACCTCGTGGTCGGCGGCAAGCTCCTCGACCACACCGGCGGCGGCCAGCCGCTCCTGTGGCAGCACCTCTTCTGGTTCCTCGCCCACCCCGAGGTCTACGTCCTGATCCTCCCGGCCATGGGCATCGTGGCCGAGATCATCGCCAATAACACCCGCAAGCCCCTCTTCGGCTACAAGGAGATCGTCGGCGCGATGATCTTCCTGGGCGGCATGTCCTTCGTGGTCTGGGCCCACCACATGTTCCTCAGCGGCATGACCCCGGCGCTCTCCAACTTCTTCCTGGTCACCACGATGATCATCTCGGTGCCCTCGGTGGCGCTCCTCACCTGCCTGGTCTTCAGCCTGCACGGCGGCTCGATCCGCTTCACCGTCCCCATGCTCTTCGCCCTCGCCTTCCTGCCCATGTTCGGCATCGGCGGCCTCACCGGTCTCCCGCTGGGCATGCCTGTCACCGACATCTACCTCCACGACACCTACTACGTGATCGGCCACTTCCACTACGTGGTCGTCACCGGGACCATCATCGCCTTGATGGGCGGGACGTACTTCTGGTTCCCCAAGTGGTTCGGCCGCCGCATGAGCGAGGGCTGGGGAAAGTTCCACTTCTGGACCACCTTGCTCTGCATGAACGGCGTCTTCATGCCGATGTTCATCATGGGCATGGCCGGCGCCTCGCGCCGCCTCTACGACCCGACGGCGCAGCTGCACAACCTCACCACCCAGCCCATGAACGTCGTCAGCACGATCTCCGCGATCCTGCTGATGACCGCGCAGATCCCCTTCCTCGTCAACTTCTTCTACAGCATCTTCCACGGCGAGAAGTGCGACTCGAACCCGTGGCACGTCACCACCTTGGACTGGGCCTGCCCCTCGCCGCCGCCCCATGGGAACTTCGCGAAGCCGCCGCGCGTGTACCGCGGCCCCTACGAGTACTCCCTTCCCGGCGCCAAGGCGGACTGGATCCCGCAGGACGTCAAGGAGGCCGCGTGAGCACGGCGACCATGGAGCACGCGCCCGTCGAGTCGACCGGCATCCCCAACGGGAAGCTGGGGACCTGGCTCTTCCTCGCCTCCGAGGTCATGCTCTTCGCGACGCTCTTCACTTCCTACATCGTCCTGCGCGTCGCCGCGCCCTCCTGGCCGCGGGGCTGGGACGTCCTGAACGTCCCGCTCGCGACCTTGAACACCTTCATCCTGATCACCTCGAGCGTCACCATCGTCATGGCGCACGCGAAGGTGCTGGAGAAGGACAAGGCGGGGTTCCGCCGCTACATGTTCTTCACCTTGCTCCTCTCCTTCGGCTTCCTCATCGTGAAATCCTTCGAGTACGCGTCGAAGTTCCAGCACCACCACTACCCCGCGACCAGCATCTTCTACGCGATCTACTTCACCACCACCGGCCTCCACGGGATCCACGTGATCGGCGGCATTCTCTTCAACGCCGGCCTCATGATCTGGGGCGCGGGTGACGGCTGGGAGGATCCGCTCTTCGCCGGCCGGGTCGAGTACGCCGGCTTGTACTGGCACTTCGTCGACATCGTATGGATATTCCTCTTCCCGGCCCTCTACCTCCTCTAACATGAGCGACCACAAGGCCCACAGCGAAGCCGCGCACGTGAAGATCTACATGATGGTCTTCGGGGCCTTGATGGTCCTGACGATCGTGACCGTGCTGGTCTCCTACCTCCACCTGCCTCCGGCGCTGGGGATCCTCATCGGCTTGGCCATCGCCACCACCAAGGCGAGCCTGGTCGCGACCTTCTTCATGCACCTCAAGTGGGAGCGCCGGCTGATCTACGGCCTCCTGGGTCTGACGGTCTTCTTCATGATCGTCCTCTTCGCCGTGCCCATCGTGGACAATCACGGGCTCAAGCCCAACATCATCCACTACGACCAGCCCGCGGCGGAAGAAGCCCACCACTGATGTCCCTGCGGCACTTCCACGTCGTCTTCATCTCGACCGCGCTGGCTTTCATGGCCTTCCTGCTCTATTGGGCGGGCACGCGCTACGTGCAGCAGGCCGCCCCGGGCGCCCTGCCGCTGGCGCTCTCCGCGGCGGCAGGATTGGCGCTCGGCGTTCCTTACCTCCGCTGGTTCCTGGCGAAGTAGTACAATACCACTCACGCCGCCATGAAAGGACTGGCCCTCGCCCTCATCGCTTTTTTGCCGCGGACCTCGAGCGCCTGCGCCGTCTGCTTCGGCCAAGGCGACAACCCGGACTTGCCTAGAGCTTTCACTTGGGGCATTTTCGTCCTGATCGGCGTGACGTTCCTGGTCTTGGGCACTTTCGTTGCTTCCGTGATCCGCGTGGAAGCGAGCCGCGCCGATGACGTCGAATAAGCCGCTGCGCCGCTTCGCGGGATTTAGCGCGCTTTGCGCGTTCGTCTTGATCGCCGCCGGAGGCATGGTCACGTCGACGGGTTCCGGCCTGTCGGTCCCGGACTGGCCGCTCTCTTACGGAAAAGCGATGCCGCCGATGGTGGGCGGCGTGCTCTTCGAGCACGGCCACCGCATGATCGCGGGCTTCGTGGCGACGCTCACCTGGCTCCTCGCGGCCTGGATCTGGCTCAAGGAGCCCCGGCGCTGGGTGCGCCGCCTCGCGGCCGCCGCCGCGGGCGGGATCGTGCTTCAGGCCGTCCTGGGCGGGATCACCGTGCTCTACGGCCTTCCCCCGGCGGTCAGCGCTCTCCATGCCTGCCTCGGCCAGGCTCTTTTCTGCGCCCTGCTTTGCCTCTGGGATGCGACGGGCAAACCCCCCGAGCCCTCGTATGGAGCGTGGACGGCCGGCGCCGCGACGGCGGCGGGCCTCTTCGCTCAGCTGGCCTTCGGGGCCGTTTATCGCCACACGGGCGGCGGCTTTCCTTTCCATCTCCTGGGCGCCATGGCCGTCTTCGTCCTCATCGGCCGCCTGGTGCGCTCGGCCCGCGCGTGGAGCGCCCCGGTCTATGTGCTCATGCTGGTCCTCCCCTTCCAGCTGGCGCTCGGCCTCGTCGCCTTGGTCGTTCGCGGTCGGCGTCTGGCGCCCCAGGCGGCCGCGCTGGCCGGCCTGCACGGGACGGCGGCGGACGTCTTCCCCTCGACGGGCTACCTTCTCCCCTCCTTCCTGACCGCGCTGCACGTGGCGTGCGGGGCGGCGCTCCTCGGCGCGGCCGTCCTGTGGACCCAGCGCGCCCTCCGGGAAGCCGGGCAGCTCGCATGAGGGATTACCTCGAGCTGGGCAAGCCGCGCATCGCCCTTATGGTCGCGTTGACCGCCTTTCTCGGCCATTGGTTCGCCGGCGGCCAGGCCGGAGCCGTCTTGGCCTGGATGGTGCTGGGCACCACCCTCACCGCCTGCTCGGCGGCGGCCTTGAACCAGCTCTTCGAGATCGGTCCCGACGGCCTCATGAGCCGCACGAAGAACCGTCCCTTGCCGGCGGGGCGCCTGGCTCCGCCCCAGGCGGCGGCCTTCGCCATGGCCACCGGCGTCCTGGGCCTGGCGGCTCTCTACGGGCGGGTCAACGCCCTGGCGGGGCACCTCGCCGCCTTCACCATCGCGGCTTATGCCCTGGCCTACACGCCGCTCAAGCGGGTGACGCCGCAGAGCACCTGGGTCGGCGCGCTGGCCGGCGCCACGCCGCCCTTGATCGGTTGGGCCGCGGCGCGGGGCTCGCTGGCTGTGGGAGCTTGGCTGTTATTTGCGATCCAGTTCATCTGGCAGATCCCTCATTTTCTGGCGCTGTTCTGGATCTACCGCGAGGAGTACGCCCGCGCCGGCTTCAAGGTCATGCCCGTGGTCGACCCGGTCGGCACGGGGACGGCGATCCAGATCGCCTTCCACAGCTTGGCCCTTCTCATCGCCAGCGTCATGCCGGCGTTTCTCGGGCTGGCCAGCCCGCGCTTCGCCGCCCTCGCCCTGGCGGCGGGAATCCCGTTCCTCTGCGTCGGCCTGCGCGCGAGCTGGACGATGACCGTGCCGGACGCCCGGAGGCTCTTTCGGGCCTCGCTCGCCTACCTTCCCGCCATCTTCGGCCTCCTGGCCTGGGGATGACCCGCCCGCTGGCCGCCGGTCTCGCCGCCGCCTGCGCTTTGGGCGCCGGCTTGCTTCTCCGGGGCTCGCGTCCGGCTCCCCCGCCCGTCTACGGGACAGTGCCGGATTTCGCCTTGACGGACGCCGCCGGCCGGACGGTGTCCCGCAAGGACCTCCTCGGCAAGCCCTGGGCCGCGTCCTTCATCTTCACGAGCTGCCAGGGGCAATGCCCGATGATCACCGC
The DNA here is from genome assembly GCA_035536155.1 of Elusimicrobiota bacterium. Taxonomy (GTDB): domain Bacteria; phylum Elusimicrobiota; class Elusimicrobia; order UBA1565; family UBA1565; genus DATLOS01. Next base: position 2,779 of record DATLOS010000162.1, on the reverse strand, counting down.
GAGCATGGCGGCGCTCCACCGCAAGGTTCCGGACTTGCGGCTGGTCTCTTTCAGCGTCGACTCGGCCGACGCTCCCGAGGACCTGGCGCGCTTCGCCAAGGCCCATGGAGCGGGCTGGACCTTCCTGACCGGCGGCCCCGTCGTCGTCCAGAAGCTCTCCATGGAGGGCTTCAAGCTGGCGGCGCAGGCGGGCGGCGGGGCCAAAGAGCCGATCATCCATTCCTCGAAGCTGGTCCTCGTCGACGGCCGCGGCGCGATCCGCGGCTACTTCGACTCGGGCGAACCCGGCGAGCTCGAGCGCCTGCGGCGAGCCGTCCTGTCCCAGTAGCGGCGCGGCGCAGGGATTGCCTTTTTTTAGGCGCAGGCTAATAATTAGCCGCGATTCCGCTTTGCGTCCGACCGCTATGAAAGAGGACCTTTTCGACTCCCTTTTCACGAGGCTGAGACCCCTATTCCCGAAAAATACTCGATTAGCCCTGCGGCGTCACCTGAGAGAGCCGCTGGGCATGCTTTACAGCGGGAACCTGAGGCGATTGGCGCGGATTTACGGCACGGATAAGTGGGGAGCGCACTGGTACTGCCAGCATTACGAGACGCACTTATCGCGCTTGCGAAAGAAGAAAATCGTCTTGCTTGAGATCGGCATCGACGGCTTGAATCACAAGGAATACGTGCGTCCCGGTTTCAAGCCCTCCTATTTCGATCAATGGATCGTATCCATGCACTTCTATCACGGCCTCGTCGTCATCCAAAAAGGCATGAACGATGAGAATGCGGGCCTGAACAGGCCTGGATTGGTCTAGATGCCGCGCAAATTCCGATGCCTCAGCCTGCACCCATGGTTGGACAGCCAGGGCAAGGATTCCTTCTGGCGCGAGCACTGTGATGCAATCACGGATCGCGTCCCCGCTTTCTATGCGCTGCCCTTTGCGAGGCGTCTGTTCCACGCCGTCGTGAACGCCCGACGCTACGACGCATGCGTCCTCTACTTCGACCCAAGGTTCGCTCTGGCGCTGAGCGTGATTCTTCGAATCCTGTCCCCTCGGACCAGGACGGTGCTCGTCGAAGTGTATCCAACCGTGGGCTCCATCAACGGCCTGGGGAGCGCCCTGAAATGGCTCTCGTATCACCTCCTGTTTAAGAGCTTGAGCGGCGTGATCGTTCATTCGCGCTACCAAGCCAACCTCTATGCCGGTCATTTCAAGGTTTCGCGCTCAAAGTTCAAGTCCGTGAACTATTTCACCTACCACGAAGGCCCAAGCCCGATGTCTTCGGCGGAGCAAGAGGCTCGATGGAGGCAGGGCAACATCCTCTGCGTCGGCCGGCATCGGGATATCCGCACCTTCATCGAGGCCGTTGATGGGATCGGGCGGCGAGCCCAGATCGTGACGGGCGCGGAGGGCTCCGCTTTCAAGAGGCGCGTCGAAGTCAGCGCGAACATCGAGTTGTTCGTCGAGGTGCCTAAGGAGAAATACTACGCCGCCTACGAGCAGGCGGCCGTGATCGTCATCCCTTTCAGCGAGGCCGTAAGATCCTTTGGCCACATGGCTTATCTGGAAGGAGCGTGGCGCAAGATCCCGATGATAAGCTCGAGGACGGAGCACCTCGCGGACTACGCCGAAGAAGAAAAGGACATCATTCTCTATGCCGCGGGAGACTCCAAGGATTTGCGAAAGCAGATCACGCGGGTCTTGGCGGACAAGGAACTGGCGACTTCCATCGGCAGCAACGCCTGCCTGAAGGCGTCCGCGTTCACGCGCCAACGCTACGTGCGCAGCGCCTATGCCGCCATCGAGGAAGTCGTCTCCTAGCGCGCGTTTAAGGTCACCATGCGGCCGCCTTTTGGGCTTGACAAGCGCTGAGCTCGGGTGTACTACCATGCTAGTACACCATGCTGGACCTCGATCTTTCCTCTTCCACGCCGGTCTATGACCAGATCAAATCGGGCCTGAAAGGCCTGGTGGCCAAGGGGCGTCTGCGGCCCGGCGACGAAGCGCCCTCGATCCGCGGCCTGGCCGCCTCCCTGAAGGTCAATCCGAACACCGTCGCGCGGGCCTACCGGGAGCTCGCCGAGGAGGGGTTTTTGGAGAGCCGGCGCGGCGGGACCAGCGTCGTGGCGCGCTCCGCGCTCCAGCTCTCCCGAGACTGCGCCGCGCCGGCGCGCCAAGCCTTCCTGGAGTCCGCCCGGCGGGCGCGCCAAGCGGGCCTGTCTTGGAAGGAACTTTCGGAGCTGATCGTAGGTCTAATGGCAACGGAGCCATGAGCCTCGCGATCCGGCTGGAAGGCGTGCGCCGATCCTTCGGCAAAAAAGAGGTCCTTCGCGGCGTCACCGCGCGGGCCGAGACCGGGAAGGTCATCGGCCTGCTCGGCAGGAACGGCGAGGGCAAGAGCACGCTCTTCAAGATTCTCCTCGACCTCCTCGAGCCGGACGCCGGGGCCGTGGAGGTCCTCGGCGCGCCGCTGGACGGGACCGGCGCCATCCGCAGCCGCATCGGCTACGTGCCCGAGCGCCCGGCTTTCCACGAGTTCCTGTCATTCGGCGAGGTCTTATCCTGGCGCGCCCGGTTCTTTCCCTCTTGGGATCGGTCCCGCGCCGAGAGCCTGGCGGCCCGCCTCGGCCTCGAGGACTCGATCCCCGTGCGCGGCGCGTCGAAAGGGCAGCTGGCGAAGCTCGCCTGGGTATGCGCCGCGGCGCACGAGCCCGACTTGCTGCTCCTCGACGAGCCCACGTCCGGGCTCGACGCGCTGGTCCGAGATGAGGTGCTTCAGGAGCTCGTCG
>DATLOS010000161.1:0-12682 GCA_035536155.1 Elusimicrobiota bacterium | reverse complement strand
AGATTTCTTTGGCTGGCCTGTTTTTTCGAGGAGGCGTGATGGGCATCGACAAGGAAAAAGCGTCCGAAGAACCGATCCATGTCGGCCAGTTGAGCATTCGCTATCTGATTGACGGAAGCGCGAGAAGAGGCATGGGCGTCTTCGAGCTGAGCGTGCCTCCGAACTCCAATGTTCCGCCGCCGCACAGCCATACCGAAAACGAAGAGTGCGTCTACGTCTTGGAGGGAACGCTCCGGTATTCGGTCGCCGACGTCGCACGCGACCTCCGTCCGGGCGAGTGGATGCTCACGCCGCGAGGCACCGTTCACGGCTTCAGCAATCCCTACGCGGAGACCGCTCGGGCGCTGATCGTGCTGACCCCGGACATCGGCGCTCAGTACTTTCGAGACGTGGGCGCCGTCGTCAATGCCGGCGGGCCGCCTGATCGAGCGAGGCTTCTCGACGTCATGTCCAAATATGGATTGAAGCCGCCGCCCTCCAAAGCAGCCTAACGGCGCCGCCGGTATTCCTCGGGCGCGCCGGCCTTCGTGTCCCCGACGAAGTGGACGGCCGAGAGCTTGGATTTCTCGACGGGGCTCATGGCTCCGACGCCGGGAGAGAAAGGCGGGGCGTCCTGGCCCAGGACCTCGGCGCGCAGCTTCCGGGTCGCGCCCGCCAGCTTCGAGAACTCGGAAGCGGACCAGCGGCGCGGGCCTTTTAGTTTTCTCTGAAGGGCCGCGAGCCGTTTCAATCCCGGGGCCCGCGCGGCCTTGGGCAGGCCGGCGATGGACTCCGCGGCCTCGCGTACCCGCTCGAGGTCGTGGCAAATCAGGATCTGGTCCGTGCCGGCCTCGACGGCGAGCCGGGCGGCCTCTTTCAGGCCGATGTGGCGGGTGATGGCGCCCATGTCGAGATCGTCCGACATCACGCAGCCGCGGAATCCCAGCTCGCCGCGCAGCAGGTCCGTGATGACGCGCCGCGACAGCGACGACGGAAGGCCGGAGCCGTCGATGCCCGGATACAGGGCGTGCCCGGTCATGACGAACTCCGTCTCGAGCGCCTTATACGGCGCCCAGTCGAGGGCCAGCGTCTCGCGCGGCGTCTCGATGACGGGCAGCTCCCGGTGCGGGTCCACTTTCGCCGGCCCGTAGCCGGGGAAGTGCTTGGCGCAGGAGAGCACGCCCTCTTTGCGGAGCGCGCGATCGAAGGCGCCGGCTTTCCGGGTCACTTCCTCCGGCGTCGAGCCCCAGCAGCGGCTGCCCAGCGAGTTGTCGGCCGAGGCGTCGCGGCAGACGTCGACGACGGGGCAGAGGTCGAGGTTGAAGCCGAAGAGCCGCAGGAGCTTCCCGGTGAGCGCGCCGTGGCGGGCGATGAGCGGCGGCTTGCCGGCCCTCGCCAGGTCGGCCGCGAACGGGGCCTCGGCCCCGCCCCGAAGCCCGCGCAGGCGCGAGACGCGCCCGCCCTCCTGATCCACGCAGACGACGGGCTCGTGGTCGACGAGCGAGCGCAGGTCCGCAATGAAGGCGCGCAGGCGCTCGGGCCGCCCCGGGTTCTCGGGCAGGCCGATGTTGCGCCCGAAGAGGATGAAGCCGCCGGGCTGCACGTCGCGGACGAGGCGGCGGGTCGCCTTATCGAGGACCTCCGGCACGCCCATGACGATGAAGCGCCCGCCTTCGGCGAGTCTTGCCATCGCGGCTATTGTAAAAGAAAAAGTGTAACCTGAGGGATGCTCGCTTTCTTCGGCGTCCTCTCCCTGCTCGGCTTTTTCACCGGCCTCAAGGCCGCCGAGGCGCTGCCGGCTCATCCCTACGCGGCGATGGGGGGCTCGCTGGCGCTCGTCGCCTTCTTCGTCGGCTGGGCCGCGGTCCACCGGCGCGGCCTGCTTTCGGACGAATCCCGGGCGGCGCGCGCTCTCGCCTGGGCGGCGAGCGGGGCGATGGCCGTGTGGGCGACCTTCCTCGTGCTCGCGATCATCTCCAGCGCGGCGGAGCTGCTCCTGTCGGCCACCCCGCGCGGGGCCGCGCTGGCGCAGTCCTTGCCGGCCGCGGCTGCCGCCGCGTCTTTGCTCATCGCCGGCTTGGGCGTGAAGCAGGCCGTGCGCGGACCGCGCGTGCGCAAGGTCCGCGTCCCGGTCCCCGGGCTGGCGCCGGGCCTGCGCGGCCTCAAGATCGCGCAGATCAGCGACCTGCACGTCGGCCCGACCATTCGCCGGCGCATGGTGGAGCGCGTGGCGGCGCGCGCCATGGCGCTGGAGCCCGACCTGATCGCGGTGACGGGCGATCTCGCCGACGGGACGCCCGAGCGCCTGGCAGGCTCGCTCGAGCCGCTTGCGCGCCTGCGCGCGCCGCTCGGCGTCTACTACGTGACGGGCAACCACGAATACTATTGGGGCGCGCGCGCCTGGCTGGCGAAGGCTCGCGCGCTGGGCTGGACGCCGCTGGTCAACGAGAACCGCGTCGTCTCGCGCCGCGGCGCCGCCCTGCTGGTCGCGGGGGTTCCCGACGAGCAGGGCGGGCAGTTCGTGTCCGGCCACGCGCCGGACCAGCGCCGAGCGGCGGCGGCCGACGCCGAGCCCGCCTTCCGGCTCCTGCTCGCGCACCGTCCCGACGGCGCGGCCGCGGCGGCGCGGGCCGGCTTCGACCTCCAGCTCTCCGGGCACACGCACGGCGGGCAGTTCTTCCCGGCCAGCCTCTTCATCGGCCTCTTCCACCGGTACACGCGCGGCCTCGCCCGGGCGGGGCGGATGTGGATTCATGTGAGCCCCGGCACGGGCTATTGGGGGCCCGCGCATCGCTTCGCGGTGCCTTCCGAGGTGACGCTCCTGACGTTGACGGACGAATCCTACACGTAGGCCGGGCGGCGGCTAGTCGTCAGTTCCTTCGCCAGTCCTCGAAGGCCAGCCAAAACCAGGGATCGATGGGGGCCGTCACGACGGCCGTCACGACGCCTACGACTTCGAAGGGCACGGCCGCCGCTTGCTTCACCAGAAATGCCGTCTTGGGCTCTTTTCCCCAGTAAACTCGTTGAAAATGGATTCGCGGGTCCGAAAACGCGACCTCGCGTCTCGTGCGGGGCGAAACCTGCACGCCCAGACATTTCGGCTCCAGCACGGCTCCGTCGTCCAGGCGGATCGCAAAATGGGAATAGGTTCCGAATGTTTTCCCGTCGTCCCGGACGGTGATGGAATCGGAGATGTCCACCCGCGCGATGCGGCCCTTATTCGCCTCATACTCGGATCTCGTCAGCTCAAAAATGGTGACGACGTCATTGAAGGGGTCCTTGGCGTCGCGCGCGGGGTAGATTCCAATCTTTCCTTTGGAGATCGCGACGACCGAGATCTCATGGCGGTCCTTGAAGGACTGGAACGTCTTATAGTCCCGGTGCTCGGCGGAGACGCAGCCGGCGGACAGCAACGCCAACAGGCCGCACGCCGTCCGCCGGAGCGAATCCATTCGATGCATGCGCGTAGTTTACTCAACCTTTCCCGTCTCGTAACAGCGCCGCCCCGCGGACCTGCTATACCGCGGAGCGATGCCGCGTTTCGCGCTCCTCTTGGCCGCCGGGCTGCTCGCCTCCGCTTGCTCTCCCGCCTCCGCCTGCATGGAGCTGGCGAACTTCAACAAGCTTTTCCGCGGTTCGGGATCGTCGGACGCGCCGGCCGAGGAGAAGGGGGCCGTAGGCGGGGTCGTGCTCTTTGACGGGTCGGGGGGCTACGACACCGGAGAGTGCGTTCAGGTCTTCGCGAGCGGCTCCCGCGATGGCGTCAGCTCCGTGCTCGTGGCTTCCGAGAAGGGCGAGCGGGTTTGGGTGCCGGCAAGCTCGGTCTACGCCTTCAAGGGTCTCCTGCGCTACCCGTACGAGCCGTTCTTTCGAGAGGAGGATCTCCCCGCCGCGACGATCGGGGAGAAGGCTCAGCTTCGGGAGCTGGGGTCCCGCGCTTTCCTTGATAGGGCTCTGCGCAACGGCCATCCGCGCGTCCGATCGTACGCGGCCCAGCGCCTCATCAACCTCCTGCCGGACCGGGAGCTCGCCGCGGCGTGGGGAAGGCTCCAGGAAGACCCCGATAGGGACGTCCGCTACAGCGCAAGCCAAGCCCTGATCGCCCGCTTCGAGCGCGTCGACCCGCCCAATGACCCCGCGTTGGACGCCGCGCTCGCCGAGCGCTTGCTCGGCGGCGACTGCAGCCAGCAGTCGACGCGGCTGGTGGCGCTCAGCTTCTCTCCAGGCAAGTACGTGGTGTTGGGAGGGGCGGCGCGAGCGGGCTGCATGGACGCGCTTTGGGAGCTTCGCGGCCGGAGCGCGCCCGCGGCCTCGGCCGCGATGTTGGAGCTCGCGCGGTCGCGTTCGGCCGACGCGCAAGCGCGCACGCGGGCCTTGCTGTACCTTCCCGACGAGCCGCTCGGCGACGAGGACATCGCCTTCCTGCGGGAGCGCTATCGCGCTGGGCCCGGCGAGGACCGTCGTGACCTGGCCGAGCGATTGATGCGCGCCTGGCCCGATCCGGCGGTGCATGCCTGGGCCAAGGAGACGCTCGCGGCCCCCGACTCCTGGGGCGTCCTCATCGTCGAAGGCGCGGCGGAGCGGCTCTCCTCGATGACGGAGCCGGGCCGTTTCCGGTGGGAGGCCGCGGAGCTCTTCGAGGCGGCCCTCCGGAGGACCCCCGCCGTGCATCCCCGCTACGAGCGATGGCGCTGCCCGCCCGACACCTCCGCGCCCAAGACCTCCTCCTACGCGGACCAGCTGATGCTCGAGGCGATCGCCAACGCCGGCGGCGACGAGGCCTTCGCGGAGGCGTTGGCCTGCTTGGATGGGATACCGCGCGAATTCAAGGGCTATGACTGGGACATCGTCCTGCGCTGGCTCGAGCCTTGGTCCGACGAGCGGCTCGCGGCGGTGCGCGATCCGGCGCGGCGGGAGGAGCTGGCCAAGCGCCTCCGCGCTTTGCGGGCCGGGCCCGTGACCGCCCCGCTTCGGGCGATCACGGGCTCCCAGCTCGCGAACGGCTCGCCGCCCTAGAGGCTTACGGCTGGGGCGTGATGCGCAGGTACGGGCGCAGGGTCTTGAAGCCCTTGGGGAACTTCTTCTTCGCGTCCTCGTCGCTCAGGCTCGGCAGGACGATGCAGTCCTCGCCTTTCTTCCAGTTGACCGGCGTGGCCACGCTGGCGCGGTCGGTGAGCTGCAGGGCGTCGACGAGGCGCAGGATCTCGTCGAAGTTCCGGCCCGCGGCCGCGGGATAGGTGATCATGGCCCGGACCTTCTTGTTCGGGTCGATGAAGAACACCGTGCGCACCGTGAAGGTGTCCGAGGCGTTGGGATGGATCATCCCGTAGAGGCGCGCGGTCTCCCGGGCGGAGGCGCCGCCGAGGATGGGATAGTCCACCTCGGTCTTCTGCGTCTCGTTGATGTCCGGGATCCACTTCTTGTGGTCGTCGACCGAGTCGACGCTCAGGGCGAGGACCTTGACCCCGCGCTTGGCCCACTCGGGGCCCTTTCGGGCGACGTCGCCCAGCTCGGTGGTGCACTCGGGCGTGAAATCCTGGGGGTGGGAGCAGAAGACGACCCAGCTCTTGTCGGCCCACTTGTGGAACTCGATCTTGCCCTTGGTCGAGTCGGCGGTGAAGTCCGGAGCGACGTCTCCGATCCTGAGCGGCGCGGCTTCGACGGCGGTGGACATGGCGGCCTCCTGTGCTTCGTTGCGGCGAGCATACTAAAAAGAACGGCGCCCCCCGTGTAACGAACGGGGGGCGCCGGTGTTGCCGCTCGCGCGACTACTGCTGGACCAGCCGCGACGCGTCCGGGATGCCCGCGCCCTGCTGCTCCGCGGGGACTCCTGGCAGGCGGTGGGCCGAGCGCATCAGCGCCAGGCGGACCTCCTGGGGCGTCGTGTAGCCGTGCGACGCGATGGCGAGCACGGCCAAGCCCGCGATGTGCGGCGTGGCCATCGACGTCCCGGACAGGTTCCGGTAGCCGCCTCCGGGCGACGTGGAGAGGACGTTCACCCCCGGCGCCGCGATCGCGACCTGCGGGCCGCGGCTCGAGAACTCCGCGACGTCGCCGTTGACGTCCGTCGCCGCGACCGCGATGGCCTCGGGGTAGGCCGCCGGGAAGCCGACGTCGGATCCCGAGTTGCCCGCCGCCGCCACGATCGTCACGCCGCGGGCCGTCGCCTCGGCCACGGCTTCCTGCAGGGACGGCGTCCCGCGCGAGGCGCCGAGGCTGAAGTTCGCGACCTTGATCCCGTTGTCGGCGCACCACTGGATGCCGGCGATGATGTCGGAGAACGTGCCCGAGCCGTCGGCGTCGAGCACCTTCACGGCGTAGATGTTCGCCTCCGGCGCGATGCCGACCACGCCGCGCCGCCCGTCCAGGGCGCCGATGGTGCCCGCGACGTGCGTGCCGTGGCCGTTGTCATCCATATAGGAAGCGCCCGGCTGGATCATGTTGGCGCCGCCGACGATCCGGAGGTTCGGGTGCGTGGAGTCCACGCCCGTGTCGACGACGGCGACCTTGACGCCGCCGCCGCGGGTGACGCTCCAGGCCTCCTTCGCGTGGACCTCCTCGATCCCCCACGGCATGACCTGGCGGTCGCGCGTGGACGTGGGCTCGAAGTCCGGCGGGCGCTGCGGGCCCCAGACGGGCGGCATGACCGCGCCGCCGGCCGGCGCTACGGCCGGGGCGTTCTGGAGCCAGTTCTGCCGGATGTCCTCCTCGACGCGCTCGACGTCCGGGTTGTTCTGGAGGCTGTCCTCGAAGCTGACCAGGCCTCCCTTCCGGGCGACGGCGGCGACGCCGTGGATGAGCTTGAGGTCCTTCGTGACGGCCCCGCCGTTGGCCGCGATGATCCGCGCCTTGCGATCGTCGGGCACGCCGGCCTTGAACACGACGATGTGGCGCACGACCTGGTCGTTCGACGCCGCGGCGACTTTCGACGCGACGGGGGAGCCGGACGCGTCGGTATCCGCGTCCTTCTGCTGCGCTACGGCCTTCTTCGCGTTTAGGACGATCTCTCGGACGTGCGCGTCCGAGGTATCGAAGCTGGAGTCTTCAACTGCTCTAGCGGAGCTCGCAAAGGCCGCCGAGACAACGGCGGCCAAAACGAGTCCGTACGCTCGTTTTAGCATCACCCACCTCCTCACGACTTGCCCGCGCGGCTGGCGCCGCGCGAACCTGGGGAACTCTAGCACAAATGCCCCAAAGGACCTACGCCGAAAATGGGCCTTTAGGGTATTTTTTTAAGGGGGGGTCCATTGACCGCGCGCGGCGGGGCCTGTACATAAATTGAATGCGCTTTGGGGCGATCCTCGCGGCCGCGGGGCTTTGCGCGTTCGCCGCCGCCCAGGATTCGTCGAATAACGACAAGCTCCAAGCGGAGCTCCAGCGCTTGCAGCAGCAGGCCGCCAGCGGAGACACCGCGGGCGCGATGCGGAGCCTGAATCAGGTGAACGTGTATTTACAGCCGCTCATGCAGGGCGGCGCCGCGTCCACGGCGTCCTCCGCGCCCCAGCCCGAGTCCCAAAATCCGTCCCAGCCCGCCTCGAGCGCCGCGCCGGCGATTTCCCAGGACGCGGGCCGCGTCTCGCCTGCCGTAGATTCCCTGGGGGGAGTCTCGCCCGCGGCGCCCTCGGGCCCCGACAACGGCGGGATCCTATTGGGCACGACGCCGGCGGGCGCGGCCGCGGCGGCCACGGGAGCGCGCCCGACTGCGCACGTCTCGTCGCCGCGCGACGACGGCAGGGACCCGGCCCCCGAGCCGGGGGACGTCTACTACGGCAACCACCCGGGCGGCATCGACCCCGCGCGCTTCTCCTCGGAAAGCGGCACCCACGGCAGCGAGGCGTCGGCGATCGGCATTCAAGGCGGCTCGGTATCCGGACCGATTGGGACCGTCGGCCCGGGAGGGTTCGAGAGGGGTTTCGCCCGCGGGGGCGCGGCCGACGAGAAGACCGACGCGAAGACCGACGACAAGACGCCGCCGAACGGCAGGACGGACGAGAGATGGGTGAGCTGCCAGAACGGCTACCACCACAACTTCGAGGCGCTCCCGCCGGACACCGGGCTCTTCGGCTGCCTGGACGCGGCCAAGTACTGTCCCTCGTGGGACGTCTACGAGCCGGACCGCTATGCCGCCTGCCTGAAACGCCATGGCTATATGGGCGGAGGCTCTCCGGCGGACAGGGTGCTCTACGACTGCATCTACCACCCCCGGGGCCTCGCGAGAGGGCAGACCTTCCGCGACAAGCCGCGGACCCGCAACCCGCGCTGGGTCGACATCGACTACTCGACGAGCGGCCGCGGCCTCTACGGGGACACGCCGGGCAAGCGCTTCCTGGTCTGCCTGGCCGAGTACCGCTATCTGCAAGGGCGCTTCGACCACGAGTGCAGCGATCCCTGCGGGAGCATGGACCCCATCCGGGCGGCGTGGGGCGGGTCGAAGAACGACTTCGTGATCGTTCCAACGTGCATCCCGAAGGCGCCGGTCTGCGCGAAACCGCGCGTAGGCCTGTGCATCGGCGATCGCTATGCGTGCCTGGACGGCCCGGCCGAGAAGTGCCCTAAACCCTACCCGCTGTGCCTGGAGAACGACACCGGCGCGTTCACCTGCACCGGCGGGCGCTGGGTCTGCGCCCAACGGCCCTAGGACGTCCGCGCGCCGGTCCAGGAAGGCGGATCGCTCGCGGGGAACGACTCCTCGACGGTCTCGTCCACCATGCGGGAGCGGTGGAAGGACTCGAGCAGATCCTTCAGGACCGTCCGGTGGCAGCGTCGGGGGTCCGCGCAGCGCGAGGAGCAGAGAAGCGTGATCGGGCCGCGCTCCGCCAGGCTCGACAGGCGCGCGAGGACCTCGACCCGCCGGGTGATCTCGCCGAGGTAGCGCCGGCGGTACTCCTCCCAGCCGATCGCCGATGGGCCCTTCTCATGAAAGGCGGCGTGCAGCTCGGGGCTCGGCCCGGCGTCGGGCAGCCACTCGTCCCAGCTCTCCGTCTCCGGGGTCGCCCCGCCGGGCCGGTAGCGGCAGACGAGGACCCGGTAGCCGTCCGATCTCTCCCGCGGGTCGTTCCAGCGCTTGCTCCGGATGTCCATGCTTTTAGGATAAGGGGGCCGCGCGCGGCGCGTTGTAAGTTTTTTGTGAAGGTCAACCCGCGCAGTCCAGCCAGCGCCGGTGCCGCGCGCCCAAGAGAGCGTCGGCCTCCGCGGGCCCCCAGCTTCCCGCGGGATAGTTCGGAAAATCTTGAGGCCGGCGGGCGGACCAAAGCTCCTGGATCGGCGCCAGATAGCTCCAAGCGGCCTCGACCATGTCGGCGCGCTTGAAGTGCGTCGCGTCTCCCAGCATCACGTCGCGCAGCAGGCGCTCGTAGCCCGTGTTGGGGCGCTCGCCGAAGTAGTCGTGGTAGCGGAAGTCCATGCCGACGGTGCCCGGGCGCATGGACGGACCGGGCACCTTGGCCTGGAAGCGGAGCGAGATCCCCTCGTTGGGCTGGATGCGCACGACCAGCTGGTTCGCGGGCAGGCGCTCGGCCTGCGCGTCCCGGAAGAGGACGTGGGGCACGCGCTTGAACTGGATGACGAGCTCGGTGCCCCGGCGCGCGAGCCGCTTGCCCGTGCGCAGGAAGAAGGGCACGCCCGCCCAGCGCCAGTTGTCGACGCGCGTCTCCAGGGCGACGAAGGTCTCGGTGCTCGAGTCGGGCGCGACGTCGGGCTCCTGGCGGTAGCCGGGCACGGCTTTCCCGGCGACCGTCCCCGCGCCGTACTGGCCGCGGACCACGCCGCGACGGAGCTCCTCCGCCCCCAGCGGCTGGAGCGCGCGCAGCACCTTGGCCTGCTCGTCGCGGACCGCGTCGGCGGCGAAGGAGGCCGGCGGCTCCATCGCGGTCAAGGTGAGGAGCTGGAACATGTGGCTCGGCACCATGTCGCGCAGCGCGCCGGAGCGCTCGTAGTACGACCCGCGCCGCTCGACGCCCAGCTCCTCGGCGACCGTGATCTGGACGTGATCGACGTAGCGGCGGTCCCAGACCGGCTCGAAGATCCCGTTGGCGAAGCGCAGCACGAGGAGGTTCTGAACGGTCTCCTTGCCCAGGTAATGGTCGATCCGGTAGATCTGCTCTTCCTTTATAACGGAGAGAAGCGCGGCGTTGAGGGCCTCGGCCGAGGCGAGGTCCCGGCCGAACGGCTTCTCCACGACGAAGCGGCGCCAACCGGCGTCCTGAGCGGCCAGGCCGGCGCGGGCGGCGCGCCGCGCGATGTCGGCGAAGAAGACGGGATCCGTGGCGAGATAGAAGAGCGCGTTTGCGCCGGTTCCGCGCTCCCGCGCCAACGCCTCCAGGCGGGCGCCGAGCGCCCGAAACGAACCCTCGTCGCCGAAATCCCCGCGCTGGTAGAAGAACCCCGACACGAGCTCGTCGGCGGCGCGGGAGTCGAGCTCTTGCGCGAAGCGCTCGAGCTCCTCCCGCGCGTAGCGGCGAAAGCCGGCGTCATCCAGGCCGCGCCGCGCGAAACCCACGACCGCGAAGCGCTCGGGCAGGAGCCCTTGCGTCCGCAGGTAGTAGAGCGCGGGCAGGAGCTTCCGGCGGGAAAGGTCCCCTAGGGCGCCGAAGACCACCATCGCGCAGGGACCCGCCGGAGCCGCGGGGCTCACTTGAGGGCTTGGAGGAGGGCGTCTCGCAGGCGCTCGAGCCCCTCGGGCGAGCGCAGGTGGACGCGCAGCACCCGCCGCCCGCGCCGGGACAGGGCCTCCAAGTCGCCGCGGGCCTGCGCCGCCTTGACGGTCCCGAAGGTGTAGGGATGGCCGGGGACGGCGAGGTCGAGCCGGTCGTCGCAGGTGATCTGGAGGAACACGCCCGCGTCGGGTCCGCCCTTGTGCAGCTGGCCGGTCGAGTGCAGGAAGCGCGGGCCGTAGCCGAGGCAGGTCGCCGTCCGCTTGGCCGAGCGCACCGCGGCCCGCATGTCCTCGAGGATGCGGCCGCTTCGCTCCTCGCGGGCAAGGTAAACGAGCTCGGCCCAGTAGTCGCCGGGACGCAGCGAGTCCAGGTGGGCGCGCAGGAGCTCGGGCAGAGTCCGCTCCCGCGCCTTGGCCGAGAGTCGGCGGGCCGTCTCGGCGGGAGCGTAGACGCGCGCGGCGTCGGACTCGAAGAAAGGGGCCTCGGCCGGGAGGGCGCCCGAGCGCTCGAACTCGCGCGTGAGCGCGCGGGCCGCGGCCTTGCTGGCCTCGACGTCGGGCTGGTCGAAGGGGTTCACGCCGAGGAGCGAGCCCAGCACCGCCGTCGCCAGCTCCCAACGGAAGAACTCCTGGCCGATGTCGTAGACGTCCCCGACGTCGATGCGCACCACCGGGTGCCCGGCCTCCTCGAGCCGCGCCAGCGCCGCGTCCCGGGGGCCGGGAGGGTCCGAGTCGAGCCGCGTGTAGACGAAGACGCGGTCGTCGCCGTAGTCCTGGGGGCTTCCGAGGGGCTCGCCCTCCACGGGCACGACGCCGCGGCCGGTCTTGCCCGTGGACTCCGCGAGGAGCTGCTCGATCCAGGGCCCCAGGCCGTCCAAGGACGGGGAGGAGAGCAAGGTGACCTTGTTGCGCCCGCGGACGGCCATGGTCCCCAGGATGACGCCGAGCATGACGCCGGGGTTGTGCTCGGCGGGGATGAAGCTCGAGCATGCGACGACCATCTCGTGCGCCCGGTCGAGGAGCTTGGCGCAGTCCAAGCCCAGGATCGCGGCGGGGACCATGCCGAAGTCGGACAGGGCTCCGTAGCGGCCTCCTATGGACGGGACGCCGTGAAAGACCCGGCGAAAGCCGGCCGCCCGGGCGAGGAGCTCCAGCTTCGAGGCGGGATCGGTCACGGCGATGAAGCGCTTGCCCGCCTCCCCGCGCCCCAGGCGCCGCTCGAATCGGGAGAAGAAGTACTCCTTCAAGAGGTTCGTCTCCAGCGTGCTCCCCGACTTGCTCGCCACGAGCACCAGCGTCTCGGCCGGGCGGATCCGGGCCTCGGCGCGGGCGATCTCCTCCGGATCCGTCGAGTCGACGACGAGGAGGCGCGGGAAGCCCTGCAAAGAGCCGAACGTCGACGAGAGCGCTTCGGCGGCCAGGCTGGAGCCGCCCATGCCGAGGAGCAGCGCCTGAGCGAAGCTCGCGTCGCGGATCTCGTCGCGAAACGCGGCCAGCTCGCCGCGCCGCTCGAGCTGCTCATCGACGACGCCCAGCCAGCCCAGCCACCCGGCCTCGTCCGCTCCGGTCCACAGGGACGCGTCCCGGGACCACAGGCGGCGGCTGCCGCCCTTCGCCTGCCATTCCTCGGCCGCGCGCGGAATCTCGGGGGCGAGGTCCTTGGACGGGTGGCAGGACTGGTGCTCGAAGCGCGGCGGCTCCGGCCGCCGGGTCTTCTCCTCGATCGTCGCGAGGAGGCGGTCGAAGGGCTCGGCGAAGAGCCGGACGCCGTCCGCGAGGACCCGCTCCGTGACCGCTTCGAGGGAGATCCCGGCCTCCGCGAGAGCGTCCATGACGTCGTAGGCCGCCTCGACCCCGTCGTCGATGGTCCGGCGCGCGGCGCCATGCTGGCGGAAGGCGGCGAGGGTCGCGGGGGGCATGGTGTCGACGGTGTCGGGCCCGATCAGCTCCTCGACGTACATGACGTCGCGGTAGCGCGGGTTCTTCACGCCGGTGCTGGCCCAGAGCAACCGCTGGGTCTGCGCGCCCGCGGAGGCGAGCGCGCGCCAG
>DATLOS010000160.1:0-6531 GCA_035536155.1 Elusimicrobiota bacterium | reverse complement strand
GGCCTTGGGCGCGCCCGGCGCCGCCTTGAGCGCGGTGAGCTCGGCGGCGAGCGCCTTGCATTCCTCGCGGTTGAGCTCGAGCTCCCCGCGCAGGCGCTCGAAGTCGCGCGCCGCGGCCTTATCGTCTCCGCCTAGGGAGCTCCACCAAAGATCGAAGTCCGCGGCGGCGCGCTGGGCGGCCGCGTCGGGCGGGCGCTTGGATTGGCGGGAGCGCAGGGCGTCGTCGACCTCGCGCTCGAAGCCCTCCAGCCAGTCGGGATTTCCTGCCATGGCCCGCCCCAGGGTAGCCCCCCCGGGCGCGGGCGTGGTTTCGGGGTTGTTGCGTCTCGGCTCTTCCACGGCGGCTCAGTATAGGCCCGTGGTCGCCCGTTTTCAAGGGACGGGAAGGGATGGTGTTAAGGCCGGTAGGACTCGTGCTCCTGGGCGATGTCGTAGCGCAGGCCGCCCTCGTACCAGTAGCGCAGCTGCGCGCGGCTGATGGCCGGGACCCATTTGCCGTCCTCCCAGGCCACGCGGTCGGGGGCGACCATGAGGAGCTGGTCGAACTGGCGCTTCGAGGCGAAGTAGCTAAACAACGCCTTGAGGAAGGAGACGCCGTTGGCGCGAGCGCGCTCGTAGTTCGCCCGGCGCATGCGCGCGATGTCCTGGGCGGTGACGTAGTCCCGTCCCGGCGCGAATTCCGCGAAGATGCGCTCGAACTGAGCGTCGTTGACGTTCCCATCCGGCCCGTAGACTCCGCTGTGCGCGGGGTGCTGGGCGGCGACGATGTTGGGCATGTAGACGTCGAAGCGCCCGAGCAGGCCCTTCTGGGCCGGAGAGAGCGCCGCCTGCGTCTTTCCCGAGAAGAGCAGCGCCGAGCTCAGCGCGGTCATAAATCCCGGGATGCCGAGCTTCTTGACCTGCCGGAACATGGTCCAGAGCGTGCCCACCGGCTTGCCCTCGGAGAAGAAGCGCGCGTGCTTTTCGAGATCCGAGTCGCCGGGCAAGGATCCGGCGTCCCGCCGCGGCCGCCCTTGCTTGATGATGGAGTACAGGCTCACGCGCAGCAGCTCCATGTTCTTGCCCAAGACGAGGCGCCGCGCGAGCGCCGTCATGGCGTAGGCCGCGCCCAGGGCGAGGAAGGCCGCCTGGACGGCCAGCGCGGCGGGCAGGATGGCGTGCAGGGCCAGACCCATGGCGGCGAGGCCCGCCGCGGCCGCGAGCAGGCTCAGCTTTCCCCCCAGCCCATCCGCGTGCCCCGCGTCCCGGTTGAGGTAGCGCAGGCCCTGCAGGGCCCCCAACTCCCCCATCCCGGTCTCCGCCAGCGCCCGCTTCCAGGTCTGGCGGCCGACGTTGTGGGCCAAGAGCGCCGCGAACTGCAGCCCCAGCGAGGCGGCGAGCAGCAAGAGCGGCGTCCACGCGGCGAAGAGGCCGGCCCCGAGGGCCAGCACGGGCAGCGTCCACGCGGTCAGGAGGAAGGCGTGCTTGATGAGCTTGAGCGCGCTGCGCTCGACCTCATCGGAGAGCTCCTGATAGCCCGGGGTGGGTTTTTGCGCGGCCGGAGCGAAGTCCAGCGCGAAGTGCAGCCCGAAGAGCTTGAGGCCCCAGAAGCCGACGTAGGCCTTGCCCAGGTACGTCGTGGGGCCCACCTGCCGGATCTCGTCGCGGATCAGGCGCGCCGGCAGCCACCACCACGACGTCCGGCTGTAGTCGATGATGATGGAGGGCTTGGCGTCCGACCAGCTCTCGCCTTGGGCCACCTTGGCCGGGACGATCTTCATTCCCAGGATCCGGTTGTTCAGGGCGCCCGCGGCCGCGTCGAAGACCTTCCCCTTCCAGAGCAGGTTGGCGAGCTTGGAGAGGATCCCTCCCAGCCAGGTCCCCTGAAGGACGATGGCTCGTCCCTCGGAGACGCCGTCGGGGATGGCGCCGACCTCGCTGTTGGCGTAGAGCGCGTTCAAGGCGCGCGGCCCCATGCCGGCGATCGAGTCGAGGCTGTGGGTCACGATGCCGTTCGCCTTCTCCTCGGCGTCGATCTTCGGATCGAGCTGGGGATGCAGGCGGTTGAACGGGGCGTAGCCCGAGGCCTTGCCGTCCAAGGCCAGCTCGAGCTGAGGCCAGTGCCGCAGCAGCAAGGTCTTGAAGTCGAAGTTCATGACCCGGTTGATGCCGACCTCGCCGTAGGTCTCGAAGTTGAACTGCTCGGAGAGGAAGCGGTTGGCCGCGAAGCGGTCGGGCGCGTTCAGGGTGAAGATGATGTAGGCGTCCACGCTCAAGACCATCCCCGGCATGCGCGGCGACGCCCGCAGGCCGACGTGGGCGTGCACCGACTCGACGACCTCGAGGTCGGTCGGCTCGGGCGCCGCGGCGACCTCCTGCTCGGTGGGCTCGGGGCTCAGGAGGAAGAGCTCCTGCTCGTTGGGCTCGGGCGCGGCGGAGACGTCGACCTTGTGCTGCTCCGCGTAGAGCGCCTTGAAGCGGGCAGCGAGCTCCATCCGGTGCCGGCGGACGTGCTCTCCCTTGACGTGCATCTCCTTCAAGTAGCGGCGATAGAACTTGTCGAGCCGCTGGGCCAGCTCCCAGTCCCCGCCGGTGAGCTCCAGCATGCTCCTCGGATAGGGCAGGTGCAGGGCGCGGCGGTAGGCGTTGTAGCGCGGGAATCCGCGCTCGTCGTCGCGCAGCAGGTCCATCAAGGTCATGTCCACTTCGCGGCCGTCCATGGTCGACAGATGCTGGAGTTCCGTGGTGACGTTGTTGAGCAGCAGATCACCCGGGTGCTGGAGGCCGGCCGAGTAGATCCAGTCCACGACCGGATGGGCCGCGAGGGCGCGGCGGGTGTGGACGCCCTGCATGTCCTTGAGGCGGATGTCGGCGCGCTTCTGTCCCGACTCGAGGGCCCAGACCCGGTAGGAGTCGCGCATGAGCTCGCGCATGCGGTAGACCTTGAGGAAGGTCTGGCCCAGGTCGTAGGGCGCGGACCAGCGCTGGACGGGGGAGCCGGGCAGGCCGCTCAGGATGTCCTTCTTGAGCAGCCAGCCGAAGGCGCGGTGCATCCACATCTTGGGATACCACCACTTCTTGAAATTGCGGCCGAGGAGGCCGAAGTAGTCGATCTCCATGCCCAGCTTGGTCACGGCGCCGGGCAGGAGCATCTCGGTCCAGTCGTGGGTATGGTCGCCCGCGTTCTCGCCCGAGGTGATGGTGCGCGCGCGCCAATAGAGCCAGTCGTCCTGCTCCTCGGTGGTCATGGCCTCGAACTGGGCTTTCTCCGCCAGCCACAGGTCCCGGCGGTATCCCCGGTCGAGGAAGGCCAGCCAGCTCGTGTCCTTGGCGGGGCCGTTTTTCAAGTAGGCGCGGTACTCGTCGACGATGTCGTTGTGCTCGAGGACGAAGGCCAAGTGCCGGATGCTGCGCACCGCCCAGATGTTCCGGGGCGAGCCGGTGAGATCGACGCCGCCGCCGTTCTCGGCGGGGTAGGCCGGGTCGAGCGGGAGCAGGCCGTCCTCGCCGACCTTGAGCTTCGCGCCCTTGCCGTCGTTGGTGCGGAGCTTGAGCATCTGCTCCTCGGTGCTGCCGTAGACCGGGTTCAAGTCCCAGGCCGAGGCCTCCACGTTGTTGTAGACGGGCATGGCCACGCCGGCTTTCTTGTTGGGGGCTTCCTGCGTGGCGGCGACCTCCATGACGGGAGAGCTCCACAGGTAGGTCTTGGGGACCTTGATCATCATCTTCTTGGTCTTGGAGAAGAGGCTGCCGAACCAGCCCTCGATCTGGAATTGGATCTCGGCGGCGAAATGGGAGTTGACGCTGGGGACGAAGCGGAAGGTCCGGCGCGGCATGAACTCCTGGCTGACCTTGAGGAGCGGGGTGTCGACGACCTTGGGCTGGATCATCTCCAAGGGCATGTTGTGGCTCATGGCGATCCCGGCGCGGCCGACGTTGCCGTCCTTGAGGTCGGTGTGGGCGCCGTCCGGGCTCATCTGCTTGTCGTTCTTCTTGTCGCTCCATGCCGGCGGCGGGGCCTCGTTGGTCAGGTGGCGGGTCGTGTACATGTTGTGCAGGCGCATGTGCAGGACCTGCGAGTACAGCGGCCAGATGGCGAGGTACCGGGACCAATCCCCGAACCAGGCGGTGAAATTGTAGAGGCCCTCGTAGAGGTCGAGCTTCTTGAGGAACCATTGCGCGATCCCGTGGCGGATGGTGCCGATCTTGCCCAAGGTGTAGGGCTGGGTCGGGCCCGCCGGGCCGCCGTTATATTGGGGACGCGCGGCCGGGGCCAGCCCGGGAGCGGCGGCGCCCGGCGCGGCGGCGGCTACCGGCTCGCCGGAGTCGTTCGCCGCCTGGAGCGCCGAGGCGCCATCGAAGCGCGCGCGCCCGAGGTCGACGGAGCGGCCGGCGGCGGCCGGCGCGGCTTGCGACTGGGATAGCTCCTTGCCCATCTCCGACAGGGCGGCGAAGGCCT
This sequence comes from Elusimicrobiota bacterium, assembly GCA_035536155.1. Taxonomy (GTDB): domain Bacteria; phylum Elusimicrobiota; class Elusimicrobia; order UBA1565; family UBA1565; genus DATLOS01. Next base: position 2,093 of record DATLOS010000160.1, on the reverse strand, counting down.
CGGGCCGGGCCGCGGCGCGCGGGGACGCTTGAAGGTCCTGCTGGACTTGGAGAGAGGGGGCCGCGGCCGGCGCTTGCGCGGCGAGAGCGGCGCCCTGTTCCAGCGCGGCTGGCGCGGCCGCCTCAAGCGGCGCCGTGCCCAGCGGCGCCTGATCGACGGCCGCCGGGGCCGTGAGGGCCGGGGCCAGGAGAGCCGGCGCCGAAAGATCTCCGAGGGCGGGCTGCTCGCTCAGGCCGGCGGCCGGCGCGATCGCCATGGCCGGCAGGCCGACCGTCGCGCCGCGCGTCGCCGCGCGCCCTCCCACGACCTCCGCCGCCAGAGCGTCGTAGCACGTCGGCCCGGGTGCCGCCACGAGCACTGCGGCGGCCAAGGAGGCGGCGAGGGCTTTCTGCGCGAGGCGGGAAAGGTTCATGGGGAGTCTCCGGTGCGGCGGCGTCGCTTCGGGCGAATGTAGGACTTCCCGCGGCGGCGCGCATGAGGAGATGGTCCCAGCGGGAGCTGGGCCCATCGGAATCGTGCCGGATGGTTAGAGGTTTAGCGGGCGGGCCGCGGGAACTCGAAGGCGATCAGTTGGACGCGCGCGCCCCAGGCCTCGCCCGAGTACTCCTCGTAGACGTAGCCCACGCCGGGCGCGTAATAGCGGATGGCCGAGCCGGCGTCGCCGCCGGCGAGGAACACGTTCACGCGCAGGCAGTTCTTGAAGTTCCCGGCCGGGACGGCGATCGAGGCCTCGCGGGAGGCGATCTCGTGGCGGTCCGGCTCCTCGACCCAGGTCTTGCCGACCAGGGCCGGCAGCGGGAACTCGCGGCGAGCCAGGCCGAGGACCCCGCCCTCGGAGACGATCTCTCGGCGGCCGCGCCGGACCGCGTAGCGGACCTGGGACTCGGTTCCCCCCCGCGAGCGGGTCAGGAGAACCCGCGCGCGGGCGTCGTCCCGGAAGGCGTCGACCGACTCGATCACGACGCGGACCGACTCGGTCCCGGCGAACTCGGTGCTGGTCAGCTGATAGTCGAGGCGCAGGCCCGCGGAAAGCGGAAAGAAATCCGGCTCGCGGGTGACGCGGATGGTCTCGCTCACGCGTCCTCGGCGGGAAGGGTGAAGCGGAAGGTCGAGCCCTTGCCCGGGGTCGACTCGGCCCAGATGCGCCCGTCGTGGCGCTCCACGATCTTCTTGCAGATGGCCAAGCCTATCCCGGTGCCGGGATAGACGTCCCGCGCGTGCAGCCGCTGAAAGATGACGAAGATGCGCTCCAGGTATTGGGGAGCGATCCCGATGCCGTTGTCCTGGATCGAGAACTGCCACTGCTTCCCTTTCCTATCGGCGTGCACGCGCACCTCCGGCGGCCGCGAGCCGCGGAACTTGAGGGCGTTGCCGAGGAGGTTCTGGAAGAGCTGGACGAGCTGGGAGCGGTCGGCCATGACCCGGGGAAGAGGATCGCAGCGGATGTCGGCCCCGCATTGCGCCGCCAAGGCTTCCAGGTTGCCCAGCGCCTCTTCGTAGGCCAGCCTGCTCTCGACGACCTGGCGGGGCTGCTCGCCCCGGCTCACGTGCGCGTAGGACAGGAGGTCCTGGATCAGCGTCTGCATGCGCTGGGCGGCCCGGAGCACCACGTCCACCATGCCGTCGGCTTGCGCGTCCAGGCGGCCCCGGTAGCTCTGCTCGAGCATCTGGCAATAGAGCATGATCTTGCGCAGCGGCTCCTGCAGGTCGTGCGAGGCGATATAGGCGAATTGCTCGAGCTCGGCGTTCGAGCGCTCGAGCTCCCGGGTCTTCTGCAGCAGGGCGTTCTCCGCGGCTTTGCGCTCGGTGATGTCCTCCGAGATGCCCAGCAGGTACAGGGGGTTGCCCCGCTTGTCGAGGATGGGGATCTTCTTCGTATGGAGCACTCGGCGTCCCTGACGGCGAGTCTGGATCGGCTCTTCGGGGATGTCGAGGACCGCCTTTCCGGCCAGGACCTGCCGGTCCTTCGCGGTGAAGAAGTCGGCCTCGTCCTTGGGGAAGAAATCGTAGTCGTTCTTGCCCATGAGATCGGTGCGCCGGTAGCCCAGCAGTTCCTCGCCCGCCCGGTTGAAGAGGACAAACCGGCAATCGGG
>DATLOS010000159.1:0-3450 GCA_035536155.1 Elusimicrobiota bacterium | reverse complement strand
CGCGTCCCGCCGAGGCGGACGGGGCGCGATCCGCATCGCCAGGAGCCCCGCGATGACGCCCGCGTAGCTCACGCCGTCTATGAGGAAGCAGGGCCCCTCCCCCGACGCCGCGATCAAGACGCCCGCGATGGAAGGACCGATCAGCCGGGCCGCGTTCATCATCGAAGAATTCAGCGCGATGGCGTTGCCCAGGTCCTCCTTTCGGTCGAGCATCTCGACCACGAACGACTGGCGGCAAGGCACGTCGAAAGCGTTGACGATCCCCTGGAGCGCCTGCAGGAGCAGCACCGACCCCACGCCGATGCGGTGCGTCAGCGTGAGAAAGGCAAGCGCGAAGGACTGAGCCATGGAGAGCGTCTGCGTGGCTATCAGGATGCGGCGCTTGTCCCAGCGGTCGACCAGGATGCCGGAGAGAGGCGCCACGAGGAACGCCGGGAATTGCCCCGCGAAGCCCACCACGCCCAGGAGATAAGCGGAGCCGCTGAGCCGGTACACGAGCCAGCTCGTGGCCGTCGCCGTCATCCAGGTCCCGATCAGGGAGACGAGCTGCCCGGCGAAGAAAAGCCGGTAGTTGCGCGAGCGCAGCGCCCTCAGGACGAAGGCGAAGCCGTTCAAAAGGAGTAGTTGATGTCCATGAAGGCGGACATCCCTTCCTGCCCGACGCCGAAGTCGATGGAGCCCACCACCTGCGGCCGGGCCACGGCGCGCACCGCCGAGCCGACGACGGGGCGGGCGTAGCGCCGGGCCAGGCGGCCGGGGTTGTCGAAGGCCTCGCCCAGCTCGAAGAAAGGCGCGACCTCGAACTCGGTGGTCACGCCCGCCATCTTCTCGCGGTGGACGATGAAGCGCTGCTCGACGCTGGCGACGGCCATGGCCCGGTCGACGTAGCGGCCATCGCCGTAGGCGCGCAGGTTGTACTTGCCGCCCAGGCTGGGCTTGAGCCAGAAGGGCGCGTCGCCCAGCAGCTGCTCGTACTTCGCGCGCAGGGCCGTGGTCGTGTCGAACCTTCCCCAAGGCAGGAACTCGCGCGCGTCGACGCCGTAGCGGCTGTAGTTGAAGCTGCTCAGGAAGCTCCGCACCGCGTACTCGGAATAGGCTTGGACGAACGCTCCCTTGCTCGTGGTGATGGCATGATCGCGGGTGTCGTAGTCGAGCGTCAGCCGCATCTCGTTGGTCTGCTGGTGCGTCGCGGTCCCCACCCCGGGGAAAGCCGTGGAGAAGCCGGGCAGGCCGGGCAGGGGGCCGTCCGAGATCCGTTTCGTGAGGAAGCGGTCGCCCAGGTGCGCCTTGACCGGCGCGTCCCGCCAGAGCGGCAGGCCGCCGCGCAGGCGGACGTTCCAGTCGTCGTCTTTATAGTTCGACTCGGCTCTCTTCGGGCTGTTCGGGCCTAGGCCGAAGAAGCGCTGGCCGGCGTCGACGTTGTACTGGACCCTCGCCCCGAAATCGGACTTGCTGCCCAGGAAGCTGGCGTCGTTGTACTCCGCCATCGCCTCCTTCTCGTACTTGCCGATGGAGCTGCGCGCCTCGAGCGCGGCGTCCGGCTCGGGGTAGTAGTAGTAGCGGTAGGTCGGCGTCACGCCGAAGTTCTTGTTGTAGGTGAGGGAGGGCGCGTGGATCTGCTCGATCCGATCGCCGTTGGCCTCCTTGAACACCCAGATCGGCATGACGCCGGCGGTCACGCCGCGGTTGGGGTCGGTGTCGACCACGGGCAGGCGGATGAGCATGCCCTGGCGCAGGGGCTGGAGCATCCAGCGGATGAACTCCGGCGTGTCCTTCTCCACGGGAGCCCGCCGCGTCTCCTTGGGAAATTTCCGGCGCCCGAGGTCGAAGTCCTCGTTCGGCGGCGTCTGGGCGCGCGCCGTCCCGGCGAGAAAGACAACAGCCGCGAGGAGGAAAAAAGCCGGTCTCACTCGTCGAATTTATCATTTTGCTACTCTTGGGACCATGTGCGGCCGCTACGCCGTGACCCGCTCGACGGAGGAGCTCGCCCGACGCTTCGCCGGCGAGCTCGTCCCCGGCGCGGCGGCCGGGCGCCACAACGTCGCTCCGGGACAGGACGCGCCGGTCGTTCTCGGAGGAACTTCGCGCCGGCTCGCCGCGGCGCGCTGGGGCTTCCCGCTGGGCGGCGCGCGGGCCGCGATAAACGCCCGCGCCGAGACGCTCGAGGCCCGCGAGCGCTTCCGCGACTGCCTGCCGGCGCGGCGCTGCCTAGTGCCCGCCGACGGCTTCTACGAATGGCCGCGCTCCGCCCGCCGGAAAGAGGGGCCGTTCCTCTTCCAAGCCCCTTCGGGAGGCCTCTTCGCGATGGCCGGCCTCTGGGAGCCCTGCCGCGGGACCTGCGGGACCTGGTCCGCCTCCTTCTGCGTGATCACCGTGCCCGCCAACGACCTGCTCGGGGCCGTTCACGAGCGCATGCCGGCCCTGCTTCGCCTCGAGGACGAGGAGCGCTGGCTCCAAGAGCCCGACTGGGACCGCGCCCGAGCCCTCCTGAAGCCTGCGAAGGAAGACGCTTTGCGCGCGCGCCGCGTCGGCCCCAGGGTCAACTCGGCGCGCAGCGAGGGGCCGGCGTGCTGGGAGCAGCCCGCGCAGACGGACCTCTTCTCTTGATATCATGTACCTGATGGAACCGGCCCTGATAGCGAAGCTTTTGGGTCAGACGCGCCTGGTGCGCCCGCCCCAGAAGCTCCTCTCCACCTTCGGCGCCACCCGGATCGAGTACCACCTGGTCTCTCCGGTCGACGACCTGCCCAATAAGACCCGGCTGCGGGAAGGACGCGTGGTCTCGGAGCGGCCGAGCATCCTCACCCCGGAGCTCCTCCAGGAGCGCTTCGAGGGCTTCGGCGAGGACTCCCGCGAGTTCTCGGAGTGGATCAACGCCCGCTACCGCGACGTGCTCCGCGCGCTCGAGTACCGCTTCAAGAATCTCGACTTGACGACGCGCGTCTTGAGCGAGGACTTCCACGCCATCGCGGGCCGCATCCGCGAGGACGTGGACGCGCGCCAAGTGGCGCACGCCGCGGTGATCGAGTGCCCCGACTCGGCCTGGTCGCTCGCCCTGATGAACCTCACCTTGGAACAGGCCGCCCGCTCCTTCCCGGTCAACGTGAAGGACCTCGACGCGCGCGGGATGTTCGCGGCCGACCGCGGCCAGGACGCGCGCCGCCGCCGGGAGGTCGAGTCCCTGCTGGAGCGGGCGCGGACCGACCCCGCGCTGCGCGAGGCGGCCGGGCGCAAGCTCCGCGAGTACGGCCTCTTCTCCGAGTACGAGGACCGCTTCCTGGCCCTCTTCGGATCATGAAGAAGGCCTGGGCGCTCCTCACCTTGGTCGGCCTGGGCTGCATGCTTTGGGGCGCGAGCCTCGCGGTCCGCGCCGGCCGCCCCGACCGTCCGGCGTCGGCGGCGCCGCTGGGAGACTTCGAGAAGGAGGTCTTGCTGAGCCTGGGGGACCTC
>DATLOS010000158.1:0-3585 GCA_035536155.1 Elusimicrobiota bacterium | reverse complement strand
GCGTAGACCTTCACCGCGCCCTCGGACCGGATCCGGTCGGCGACCTTGGTCAACGTGCCGCCCGTGTCGATCATGTCATCGAGGATCACCGCGGTCTTGCCTTTTACCTCGCCGATGACGTTGTAGACCGAGGCCTCGTTCGGACGCGGGCGGCGCTTGTCGATGATGACGAGGCCGGCGTCCAAGCGCTTGGCGAAGGCGCGCGCGCGCTCGACCCCGCCCACGTCGGGGCTCACCGCGACCGTGTCCTTGAGCTTCTTGGTGCGCAGGTATTCGAGGAACACCGGCGCGGCGAAGAGGTGGTCCACCGGGATGTCGAAGAAGCCCTGGATCTGGCCGGCGTGGAGGTCGACCGCGATCACGCGGTGGGCGCCCGCCTCGGTGATGAGATTCGCCACCAGCTTCGACGAGATCGGCACGCGCGGCTGGGTCTTGCGGTCGGCGCGGGCGTAGCCGAAGTACGGGGTGACCGCGGTGATGCGGCCCGCGCTGGCGCGGCGCAGGGCGTCGATCATGACCAGGAGCTCCATCAAATTCTCGTTGGCCGGCCGGCAGGTCGGCTGGATCACGTAGCAGTCCTTGCCGCGCACGTTCTCGCCGATGTGGACGTTGATCTCGCCGTCGGCGAAGCGCCCCACCTCGGCCTGGCCGAGAGAGGTGCCCAGGTAGCGGGCGATCCGCTCCGCGAGCGGCCGGTTGGCGTTGCCCGAGAAGAGCTTGAGCGTCCCGTCCACCTTGAAGGGCGGCATCGCCTTGGCCTTCGTCCGAGTCCTCTCTGCGCTTTGCGCCATCACCACCCCCCCGTCGGGCGTCCTCATTTGCCCGCCTTGTTGACCTGCTGGGACCGCGCGATGGCCAGGTTGCCGTCGGGCACGTCCTGCGTGATAGTCGAACCCGCGCCCACGCGCGCGCCGCGGCCGACCTTAATCGGCGCGATCAGGTTCACGTTCGAGCCGATGAAGGCCTTGGCCTGGATAATGGTCTTGTGCTTGTGCTCCCCGTCGTAGTTGCAGGTGATCGTGCCGGCGCCGACGTTCACGTCCTCGGCGATCTCCGAGTCCCCGATGTAGCTCAGGTGCGGGACCTTGGAGCCGAAGCCGATCCGGGACGCCTTCACCTCGGTGAAGTTGCCGATGCGCGCGCGCGGCCCGGCCACGGTGTCGGGGCGCAGATGCGCGAACGGGCCGACGGCCGACTTCTCCAGGATCCGCGCCCCGGAGACCACCGAGTAGGCCACCGACGTCTCGTTGCCGATCGAGGAGTCCTCGATCGAGGTGTAGGGGCCGATGCGGCACTGGCGCCCGACCTTGGTCTTGCCGCGCAGGATCGTGCCGGGCAGGAGCACCGTGTCCTGGCCGACTTCGACGTCGGCGTCGGCGTAGGTGGTCTCCGCGTCGAGAACCGTCACGCCCGAGAGCATGAGGCGCTCGAGCATGCGGCGGTTGAGGACGCGCTCGGCCAGGGCCAGCTGCACCCGGGTGTTCACCCCGAGCGCCTCGTCCGGCGAGGACGCCTGGTAGGCGGAGACGCGGCCGCCTTTTTGGCGCATGATCTCGAGGGCCTGCGTGAGATAGCGCTCGTGCTTGGGGCCCTGCGGCTTGAGATCCTTCAAGGCCTGGACCAGCAGCGGGACCTCGAAAGTGTAGGTCCCGGAGTTGATCTCGCTGATCGCGGCCTCCTTGGGGTTGGCCTCGGTCTCCTCGACGACGCGGATCACCTCGCCCGAGGTCGAGCGCAGGATGCGGCCGTAGCCCTTGGGGTTGCGCACGCGCGCGGTGAGCATCGTCACCTGCCCCTTGGACTCGCGGTGGCTGTGGAGCATCGCGTACACGGTGTCGAAGGTCAGGAGCGGGGTGTCGCCGCAGAGGACCATGGCGGTCTGGAATTTCTTGAGGAACGGCAGGGACTCGATCACCGCCGCGCCGGAGCCGGAGACGTCCTTCTGGTGGATGAAGGTCACGGGGCGGGTGACGCCGGCGTCCTTGAGGAGATCCTGGACCTCCTTGCGCACCACGTCGTCCTGGTGGCCGACCACGATGCCGATCCCGGAGGGCTTCATGGCGTTGGCCAGCCGCACCAAGTAGTAGATCATCGGCCGGCCGCCGAGGCGGTGCAGCACCTTCGGGAGCGTGGAGACCATGCGCGTCCCCTGGCCCGCCGCCAGGATCAGCACGCCAAGCTGCCCGGAGCTCTTTCCCGCGGTCTTCATGCGCGCCCCCCACGACTGACGTAGCTTTCCCGGGCCAGGACTCGAACCTGGAAAACCAGCTCCAAAGGCTGGCGTGTTACCATTACACCACCCGGGAGCAGATTCATTCCTCGTCCTCGCCCGCGCGGGGCTTCTGCCCCGTCTTCGCCGCCTTCGTCTCCTCGTCCCGGTAGGCGGTCAAAATCTTGTCCTCCAACACTTTGCGGAACTCCATGCTGATCGGGTGCGCGACGTCCTTGTAGGTCCCGTTGGGGAGCTTGCGCGACGGCATGCACAGGATCAGGCCTTTGTTTCCCTCGATGATCTTCATGTTGCGGACCACGAAACACCCGTCGAACGTCACGGTCACGAACGCCTTCAGCTTGTCCTCGGCGCGCAAGTGGACGCGGATCTCCGTGATCTCCACTCGCTCACCCCAGGCCGCTGGCCAGGAACACCTTCCACGGATAGGCCCGCAGCCGCTCCAGCGCCCGCTCGCCCTGCGCGTGCGACGCCGCGAAGCCGAACACCGAGGAGCCCGAACCGGACATCAACACGCCCTCCAGACCCGACCGGATGAGGATCTCCTTGGCCTGCCGGACCTCCGGCCGCCGCGGCAGGACCTCGCTTTCCAGCCGATTGAAAAGGTGGCCCTTCCAATCGGAAATGGCCCTGCCTTTTTCTAGCTTTCTCGTGAGTTTATCAAGATGGGAAAGGTTCGTCAACACATCGGAACGACCGGGACGGACCAATCGGCCGAAGACTTCCTTGGTGGGCACCTCCACGCCGGGGAAAACCAAGACCATCCAGGGCAGCGCCTTCCCCGCGCGCACGGGCGAGAGCCGGTCCCCGATGCCTCTGCCCGCGCAGATGGGATGGGGATTTAGGAATACCGGCACGTCCGCGCCCAGCTTCGCGGCCAGCTTCTTGAGGCGGGGGCGCAGGCCGGCGTCGTTCTCCATGCCGAAGAGCCGGGTCAGGGCGAGCAAGGTCCCGGCGGCGTCGGAGGAGCCGCCGCCCAGGCCGGCGCCCATGGGGATGCGCTTGATGAGCCGCAGGCGGGCGCCGAGCCCCAGCCGGAACTCCTTGCGGAAGGCCTCAGCCGCGCGCAGGACCAGGTTGTCCGGACCGGCGGAGAGCGGCTGGCCGCTCTCGGGAACGATCTCCAGCTCGAAGCCGGGCGACTCGCGGATCGCCGCCTCCACCACGTCGTAGACGGAGATCTTGGCGAACAGGGTCGCCAGCGTATGGTAGCCGTCCTTGCGCTTGCCCGTCACCTCCAGGAAAAGGTTGACCTTGGCGGGGCAAGGGACCTGGACGGCGAGCGGGCTCATTGCGCGCGCGCCTGCGGCTGGGGAATGCGCAAGACGAAGGAGAAGCCCCGGCCCTCGAGGCGG